>JBGPGZ010000451.1:0-3955 GCA_041484175.1 Cyclobacteriaceae bacterium
CTCAATGGAATTGCGGCTGCCTACCTTAACTCCACGCTTTCCCCGACCGAACAGCATCATATCAAAGACCAGCTTTCCAGAAATGAGTTGAAGTTGCTGTACCTCGCACCCGAACGCCTTCTCAGAACGGAAAATCAGTTCATCACTTTTCTAAGCAACCTCCATATCTCCCTCATCGCCATTGATGAGGCGCACTGCATCTCGCACTGGGGCCATGATTTCCGTCCGGAATACCTGATGTTGTCCAGGCTAAAAAAGGAATTCCCCCAGGTTCCCGTGATGGCACTTACCGCCACCGCCGATCGCCTCACCCGCAAGGATATTCTTGAAAAGCTGTCCTTGAACAAGCCGGCTACCTTCATATCGAGTTTTAACCGGCCCAATATTCGTTATACGGTTGAACCCAAGCGTCAACATTTTGAACGGCTGCTGGAATTTCTGGAGAAAAGAAAGAGTGATTCGGGCATTATATATTGTCTTTCGCGGGCCTCTACCGAGGCCCTCGCCACCAATCTGCAAATTCATGGGTTCAAAGCCGAGGCATATCACGCCGGCTTGGAAAAAGAAATCCGCGCCCAGCGTCAGGATTGGTTTCTGAAAGACGAAATAAACATCATCGTTGCCACCATTGCGTTTGGCATGGGCATCGATAAATCAAATGTTCGATTTGTCGTACACATGGACCTGCCAAAAAGCATCGAGGGCTACTACCAGGAAACCGGCCGTGCCGGGCGCGATGGGCTGGAAAGCGAAGGGCTTCTCTATTACAGTGGCGGCGATGTTGCCAAGCTCAAAGGATTTGCGCAGGTTGAGGACCCGGTGCAGACCCGCATTAATCTGCAAAAGCTTGATAAAATGGCGCGCTATGGTGAACTCTTCACCTGCCGCAGGAAATTCTTACTCAACTATTTTGACGAGGAAGCACCCGATTACTGCGGCAACTGCGACATATGCCTGACCCGCCTGGAGCGCGTTGACGCGACGGTGGTTACTCAAAAAGTCCTGTCGGCGGTGGTCCGGCTGAACGAACGGTTTGGCGTCAACTACATCGTCGATTTTCTCAAGGGGTCCAGGTCTGAAAAGATAAGACCAGAACATAAGACGCTGAAGACTTTTGGCGCGGGGGCTGATGTCTCTAAAGAAGATTGGATCCAGTACATCAACGAATTGGTTGGCCTTGGGTATTTGAGGAAATCGGAAGGGCAATATCCGGTTCTTCAGCTCACACCCAAAAGTGAGGGAGTGCTGAAAGGAACAGAAAAGGTTATGCTGACTAAATCGAAGGAGACTGTGGAAATCAAGTCCACGACCGAACTTCCTTACGAGACAGAATTATTCGGCCAGCTCAAATCCTTGCGAAGACTGATCGCCGATAGCGAAAACGTGCCGGCTTATATTGTCTTGTCTGATGCAACGCTGGTCGAGTTGGCTACCTACCTGCCGCACAACCGCGATGAATTCGGCAAGATTTCAGGTTTTGGTGAGGTGAAATTGGAAAAGTATGGGAAGCAATTTCTAAAAGCAGTGACTGACTATTGCCAGGAGAAAGGATTGAAGTCCAGAATAACCTATAAGAAACCAAAACGCCTGCGCAAGACCAGCGGAGAAAAATCAAGTGACACTAAATGGCAAAGTTTTGAGTTGTTCAAAAAAGGAATTTCGGTCGATCAGATTGCGCAACAAAGAAATCTTCACCCTTCGACCATCGAAACCCATTTGGCACATTTCATTGAGTCGGGGGAGATTGACGTGACCCGATTGGTCGCGCCGGAAAAAATAAAAATGATCGAAGATGCCATTCGGCAACATGGAGATAACAAGCTGACTCCGCTAAAAGAAGCCCTGGGAGAGCAAACGAGTTACGGGGAAATCCGGGCGGTGATCGCCCATTTAAACCAGGGAACGACCCAGGAATAATAATTGCACCCGGCATCAAAAGGATACCTGGTATTGAAGAATCCACTCACCCCTGCGGGAGGTGACGTTGACGTTGGTAATGTCGTAGATCGGCCTGCTTTGATAATTAAGCGTGAACTTGCTATTATGTTTTTCGATCAGCCAGTTAACTCCTGTGTCTATGATAACCATCGGGTCATTCAGACGGTCGTATTTCGAATATTGAACGGCCGCGTAAGGCTGAAGTGTTCCTGAATTGCCCAATAAGTCTTTCCTGAATTTATATCCTGAATGGAGGTAGTATACCTGACCCGTCCCAATAAGGGGGGCCGCGTTGCCCGGACCATTAAACGATCCATTGATCGTACCCGTCGCAGGGTTCATGGGGCCAACATTCCGGATATACCCTTTTCCAAAATCGAAGTTAAAATAGCCTGCATAAATTGTCAGTGCGCTTCCCCTTTCTTTGTTAATCGGTGCATCATAAAACAAATCGATCGCCCAAAGATCCATGGCGTGAAAAACCGTGTCATTGCTAACCGTTTTACTCCACATGGCCCGACCTTGATGCACAAAACCAGCCCCCATATTGAAAATCCTCTTCTTACCTAAGTAAGTGCCTGTGGTACCGGGTCCTGCATTGTTCTCCTGATCCAGAAATTGGTACATAAGATAACCTTGAAGGGCCTGCTGAGGGAGTTTCATCGAATAGCTGGAGTTGGACGACAATGGATCCACCGGAGTGGAGGCCGTCTGAGTAACAAAAGGTTTGCTCGCGGATAGCCGATAATCCAATTTTCCTAATTTCCCTTTTGCATAGATTCCAAGTTTCCTGATAAACTGGTCATTTATGTCGTTGGTTGTTTCCTGAAAGATCGGCGGATCAAGGCATAGAATGGAGGCAACGGCTGCGTTTGAATAACGGCCTAATCCGTTCCATCCATGGAGTCCGAAACCAAGGCTTAGTTTTTTCTTGGCGATGGCATACTCTCCGGCAATATCATGAAAAAAGGCGCCGCTCTTCCGGGGTGATAAATAGCCAAGATTATTCTGACCAAACTGGATGAAAAAGGAAACGCGATCGGTAAGTTGACCGCTCAGAACAAATCGCATCCGGCGGATACCCACATCGTAGGTTCCATTTTGAGGCTCGTTATTAATGGTTGTACCCGGGTTGTTTTCATTATACCTCACCCAAACCTGAGAAACAAAGTTGAGCTTGATGTAGGCGGCGCTGTCCTGGCTTAGATAGGTTTTCAGTCCATCTTTAAGACGCGCAGGAAACTGGGCTTGTGCCCGAAAGACGGCGAGGGATACCAACAATAAAAAAGGCAAGAAAAGTTTTTGCCTTGAGCAAAAACCAGTGATCATTTTTGAGTCGAATTATGATACCGGTTAGAAGATAACATTGCACAGGGGTCAATAATGGCAATATTAAGCTAATATTAACAAATTAACATTACTTTAACATTTACTTAATGATGCAATAAGCTGACTTCTGAACATCTACCCAGTGCCATGCATGGACCCAGCGATGTGACTGAAAATTTGACTTGATGTCAGGATGATTGTTGTTAGGGAACAATTACAGCGAATGGATCTGTTGATATACGATCAAAAAAAAAGCCCTTAAAAGGGCTTTTGCTTTTCTTAAGCCGCAACCGGCTCATGGTGATTTACCTTCTTCTCTTTCTTGGAGCGGTGGTTGGCTTTGTGCATTTTCTTTAATTCTTTTTTCATCTGTCTGGCTACTTTGGCAGCCAGTTTGCGCGAAGTCTTTTCAAGGACTTTTTCGACTTTCTTTGTTGACTTGGTTACACCCAATGTCTTAATCGTTTCGTGAAGGGAGTCCGTCAGCACCGTGCGGATTTCCTTTTTGCCCTTGATCGCTCTTTTTTCCATGAGTTCTTAAATTTTAGAGTACCCAAAATAGGACGTTCAGGATACATTACCAATGGGTTAACACAAATTTAATATTGAAAAATCAGAAGCCCTTAACCCTCAAAAGGTTAACCCCTGAAGTTTGAAGTGGACTTGTTCATGACTCTGTTTACCAGAC
>JBGPGZ010000452.1:0-3944 GCA_041484175.1 Cyclobacteriaceae bacterium
CATTTCGGTACGGCGTAGACGCATTTCATGGTATCTTCTCCACTTTGATTCCCTCGGGATCCCGGCAGAAACGCCGGGATGACATTTCATAGGTAGGAAAGAGCGCCTGATAGATGATTCGAGATTTACCCCAAAGGGATGCCTTCGTCACGAACGGCGATTTGCGGATGTAATTAGGGCGCTAGCCTGTGCATTTTCCAGGTCTGATCAACTTTCGTATAAACAACCCGGTCATGCAGTCGGCTTGCGCGGCCCTGCCAGAACTCAATTTCAAAGGGTTCGACCGCAAAACCGCCCCATTGATTGGGCTTTGGCAACACCGGCTTGCCTTCAAAGCGTTTTTCAATTTCCTTTACGCGCGCCTCCAGGATCTCGCGATTTTTGATCAGCATACTTTGGGGCGAAGCCCAGGCGCTGACCTGACTTTCCCTCGGTCTGCTTTGGAAATATTTCTCGGAGATATGTTCATTCACCCGCTCCGCAATTCCTTCGATGCGCACCTGGCGCTCTACTTCCGGCCAAAAGAAAGTAAGCGCGCAAGCGGGATTCTTTTCCAATTCCCTTCCTTTTTGACTTTGATAGTTGGTATAAAACAAGAATTTCCCTTGCTCAATTCCCTTCACCAAAACAATGCGCGAGGTGGGCCTTCCGTCTTCCGAAATCGTTGCCAGGTTCATTGCATTGGGTTCAAGTGCGCGCGCATTGACCGCCTCGTTGAACCATCTATCGAATTGCACGATAGGATCCTTGTCCATCGAATCAATGTCCATCGAAAACTTGGTATATTCCGCTCTTTGGTCCATTGGAATATTCTCAAAAAATTAAATAAAACAAGCCATTTGCAACTGTTCGAAAGGTATGTTTTATTCAAGGTTGCAAAAAGCCGCATAACTAAATATTTTGATATTCGTTTTTTGAGTAATGGAATTCTTTAAGTACAAGAACAGGCTGCAACCCGAAAAAGGGAGGATTTTGATATCCGAGCCCTATTTGCCGGACCCTAATTTTGAGCGCACCATCATTCTTTTGTGCGAACACAATGAGGAGGGCTCTTTTGGCTTTGTGCTCAACAAGCCTGCGGAAGCAGCCGTCAGTGAAGTGCTCACGGAAGTCAAGGACTATTCGGGAAAAGTCTACATTGGCGGACCAGTGCAACAGGATACACTTCATTTTATCCATCGCTATCCTGCCCTTGAAGACGCCGTGGAAATTGCCGATGGTATTTTTTGGGGCGGGAATTTTGACCGGTTGATTTTCTTATTGCAGACCAAACAAATTGAACCCGCAGACATTAAGTTCTTTGTCGGTTATAGCGGTTGGTCCGAAGGGCAACTCGATGAAGAACTGGTTGCGGATTCTTGGATCGTAAGTGATCAGGTCACGGAAGAACTGATTTTCGAAACGAACCCGCAAATCATGTGGCAAAAGGTGTTGAAAAATATGGGTGGCCGGTTTTCAGTGTACTCGAATTACCCCGCCGACCCCCGGTTGAATTGAATGAATTTCGTTATTTTTACAGTTGGAGTGGCAAGATTGAATCCATGGCATGAAAAACGAGAAGGAATTGCACGAGGAGCGGGTTTTGGAGAAAGGGGAGGAGATGGTCCCCGGCTCAATCGTGGCTGATTCGTCCCCTGACTTGGGTGAGACAATTCCAGCGGCACACGACCATGAAGTCGCAGAGGATGGGGAGGGTGATCATAGGCCTGCTGATTATTCGCAGTATTCGAAAAAGGACTTTGCCGAGCTCATCAAAGAACTTTCCAGGAACGATAACTTCAGGCAAGTTGATACGGTCCTTCGTGATATCAAGCCCCTGTATGACGACATCCGCGAAAAGGAAAGGGCGGAAGCGCTTGAACGCTTCACCCGCCACGAGGGCGTAACCGACGGCTTTGAGTTCAAAGGTGATGAGTGGGACAATGTTTTCGATGCCACCCTGAAGCTGATCCGCGATCGGCGAAATCAGTTTTTCAAAAGTCTCGAGGAACAGAAATCCAGCAACCTGCAAGCCAAACTCAGCGTACTTGAAAAAATACGCGCCTTGGCGGATGCTGAGGATTCTGAGCACAGTTTTCATCAGTTTAAACAGCTCCAGCAGGATTGGAAGAGTATCGGACCGGTGGCAGCCGCCCAGGTCAAGACACTGTGGGCCAATTACAGCGCGCTGGTGGACAGGTTTTACGATCAGCGAAGCATTTATTTTGAACTCAAGGAACTCGACCGGAAAAAGAACCTCGAAGCCAAGCTTGAACTATGTGATAAAGTGGAACGACTCGTGGGCGTTGAGCGGATCAAGGATGCCATCCACGAGTTAAACGAGCTACATTATGAGTTCAAGCACGTTGGACCCGTCCCCCAGGAAGGCAAAGAGAACGTTTGGCAGCGGTTCAAGGCCGCCTCCGACGCTGTTTATGCGCGGAGGGATGCCTATGTTTCCGAGTTGCAGAACGAGCTGCAAAACAACCTGGAAGAAAAATTGAGGTTGGGCGATGAGCTTGCTGTATTCGCCACCTTTCAGTCCGACCGTATCAAAGAATGGAATCTCAAGACGCAGGAGATCCTGGAGATTCAGAAGAAGTGGGAAGCCGTTGGGGCGGTGCCCCGCTCCAAGGCCAAAGAGATCAACAAGAAATTCTGGGGGTCGTTCAAGGCCTTTTTCAACAGTAAGAATTCTTTCTTTAAGCGACTCGATGAAGAGCGCGACAAAAATTTACACTTGAAGACCGAGATCATCCGGAAGGCCTGCGAACTGAAAGATAGCAGCGATTGGGACAAGACCGCCAATGAGCTGAAGGAACTCCAGCGGCAGTGGAAGGAAGTCGGCCCGGTACCGGAGAAATTCCGCGAAAAAATATTCCAGGAGTTTAAGCAGGCATGTGATCATTTCTTTGCACAGCGCCGGGGCCAGTTTGAAAAAGCGGACCGCGAGCAGGAAGAAAACCTGCTTGCAAAGGAAGTTATCTGCGTTGAGCTCGAACGATTGGTGGCAGACAAGGCCGGAACCCTTGAAATGCTGACCGAACTGCAAAGTAAATTTAACATGATCGGCTTTGTGCCAAAGAAAGCGATTAACGCCATCCGGTCACGATTCAATGACGCAGTCGAGAAATTGCTTGCTTCGATGGAGATCACGCCCGATGAAAAGGACAGGGCGCTGCTGGAGATCCAGTTAGGGAATCTGAAAAACGACCCGCAGGCCGACCGGAGGATTTACCACAAAGAGCAGGTTATACGCAAGCGCATCAGCAAAGTTGAAAACGATATCGCGGTGTTGCGCAACAACCTGGAGTTCTTCGGTCGTTCCAAGAATGCGGAGAAATTCAAAGACGAATTCAATGCAAAGATCGTCGTAGCCAGCGACCACCTGACGCAGCTTAAAAATCAGCTGAAGATGTTGAGGACGGTGACGTTATAGCGGATGCTGGACGCAGGATTCTTGATTCTGGATGCTGGATTTTGTTGATTTTGTTGCACTAAGCCCGAAGGGCCATTTGCAATCACGCCTACTTCTATTAGTTTTGCACCCTCCTTTGCCGTCGATTGCTTTACACGCGGGCACGCCGATCAAGGTCCACAGTTTAGTGTTGGTACTTAATACATACGCCTCCTTAGCTCAGCAGGTAGAGCAACTGACTTGTAATCAGTAGGTCGTTGGTTCGATTCCGACAGGGGGCTCCAGATAGTCTTAAGCGTTACGTTGTAACGCTTTCTTTTTGACTGCGAAATCGACTTAGTTGGAAGTAAGCAGACCTTGTCCGCCGAAGCGCCTCGCGTAGGTTGATAGCGGAACTGACTTGTAAGCAGTAGGTCTGGTTCGAATCCAGCCGGGATCACTTGATAATCAAAAAGTTACATTCGTAACTATTTTTTATTTTTTTCGGAGTTAGAAGCATTTTAAAAGCATTTATCAAGGTCATATCCTAAGGTAAGTGCTCTCCAAC
>JBGPGZ010000453.1:0-3942 GCA_041484175.1 Cyclobacteriaceae bacterium
GGCCGAAAAATAGATTTTCCTTGCTCCTTGTATTTTGTCTGCAATTGGTTTCCAATATTGATTGTAGGAGATTTCATCCTTTATCTTTTGTCGTACCGCATTGCGATAGTACTTCGTGAATTTATTTTCCAGATCATCTCCGTTTTCCAGAAGGACGATGTCAGGATGGGTTTTGGTTTGCGGTGTAACGATGAAGGCCGCATAGGTCGGGGAATAGCCAGTTTGAGTTCTCTTGAAAGTCCGCACCATCTCAATAGCCGCTTCCCCATGTTTCAATTTTTGCCTGATGTCCTCCCAGGTGTACTGTTTTGCATCGATTACGTTTGCGAATAGACCTGATTGAAGATTCAATTCTTTTTCCAGCATATTTGCTTCATCTTCCAGCTTATTCTCTTCGATGCCTGTTTGTTGTTTCTCATGCAATGACATCTTGTAAACCTTGGCAAGAAAATCCCTTTTTGACTGCCATAGATTAAAATGGTCAATGAGTGTTTGATTCTTGCTGTTCAGGATATGCTGTCTCACTTTGTTGGAAGCATCAAAAAGAAGACCCTTTGTCGCCAACATGAGATTGTACAAATCTCCGACGATGGCCGGATTTTGCGGGTAGCGATCAAGGCAAAAAATTTCAAAGTTTGAGAAGTAAGTCCTGTTTAAGGCGACATAATCTTGTTTTTCTCCTTCCGACAACGAGGGGAAATAGCGAATGATGTGCTGCAACTTGAGAGCAATGGATTCCAGGTACAAAGGTTCTGCTTTGGAGTAGTTGCCCATCATATCGTACAGGGCGGCCAAATTGTTGAGTGAAACGGCATAATCCGGATGTTGATTTCCGAGCACCCTTGTCCGGATTTCCTTTGCCTCGAGTAATAAAGTTTCAGCTTTGGGATAATTGTGCATCCCTTTATATAGGACCGCCAGATTATTTAGGGAATTGGTATAGTCGGGATGTTCTTTTCCGAGTACTCTTGCACGAATTTCTTTTGCCTCCAAGCATAACGGTTCCGCCTTTGAATAGTCGCCCATATCACCGTAAAGCAAAGCCAGATTGCTCAATGAAGTCGCATAATCCGGATTCTCCTTTCCGAAGGACTTCCGACGGATTTCCATTGCCTCCAGGAGCAAAGGCTCGGCTTTTGAATAATCTTTTTTGTCACAATAGAGTGCAGCCAGGCTACTCAACGTAGCTGCGTAGTCAGGGTGGGCTTTTCCCAATGCGGTTGCCCGGATTTCTTTAGCCTCCAGATACAAAGACTCCGCTTTTGAATAATTGCCCATTATTTTATAGAGCAAAGCCAGATTATTGATTGTCGTTGCATAGTCAGGATGTTCTTTTCCGAGCACCCTGGCCTTGATTTCCTTTGCCTCCAGGTATAAGGGCTCCGCTTTTGAATAGTCGCCCACGTTAATGTAAAGGGACGCCAGATTACTCAACGAAAGTGAATAGTCCGCATGATCCTTTCCGAGTAACTTTTGAATTTCCCATGCTTCCAGATACAACCCCTCCGCTTTGGAATAATTGCCCATCGAACTATAAAGCACAGCAAGATTATTGAGCGATTTCGCATAATAAGGATCTTCTTTTCCAAGGGTCTTTGCCCGAATTTCCTTTGCCTCCAGATACAAAGGCTCTGCTTTTGAATAATTTCCCATGGCATAATAAAGCGCTGCGAGGTTGTCTAGCGTAGTAGCATAGCCCGGGTGCTTTTTTCCCATTAACAAGGTCTGAATTTCTAATGCCTCCAGGTATAAAGGTTCCGCTTTTGAATAGTTCGCCATTTCATTATAAAGAAATGCGAGATTATTGAGCGACATCGTATAATGTATATAGAGTTTATCTGACTCATATTTGGCAAGCTTAAGTGCTTTCTCGAAATGGATCAATGCTTCATTTAATTTGCCCTCTTTGTAAAAAAGCTGCCCTTGTTCATTGAGCGATGTCCAGGGTTCCGATATGATTGATCCGTCTGAATAAAATAGAGTCCGCGTTCCTTTGATGAGGCCGTTGTCAAAAAGTGCTTCAACTTCCCTGTTACCGTCCTGATTAAACCAGGTTATCCTTCCCGTCAATATCTCCTTCGGGCGATCCTCCACCATATTACCGGTAAATTGCAAGCATCCGTTTCTATAATAATCCTGAACTATTCCGGATGGTTTATCATCCAGGTAATTAATCGTTCTATAATACATGACCGCAGATGTGTCTGCAACAGGATTCCAGTCCTTATCGAAAAGTATTGTCCACTTTCCCTGCCTTTTGCCTCCGGCGTCTGTCTTGTTTGGGTTACGCGGTATCTGGGCTTCCGCAAACGCAATGCTAAGAGTGAAAACGATGATTAGAAATGGCAACGCCTCGATGAGTTCCTTTAGAAAAAAAATTAGAATTGATTTGAAGGGAGGTAAACCCATGACTTTGGGATTAAAACTGATCACACACTTTTGTCCGGTAAAAGCACTCCTCTTTCTTCCCTGTGCATATAAATTTAAGGTTTATTTGCGAGAGCAAACAGTCAAATATCCGGCTCCCCTGTTGACTCCTCCGGATGTTGATAAATACGAAATGGATGATTACTTTGAGATTTAAATGTAGTGGCAACCTCTATGTCCTCGCAAGAATTCCCTGTATCCTCAAGAGTGCGGTCTGTCGATATCGTACGGGGCATGGTGATGATCCTGATGGCGATTGATCACGTGCGCGTGTATTCCGGGCTGCCGGCGGGCGGACCTGAACCAGGTATCTTCTTTACGAGATGGATTACCCACTTTTGCGCACCGGCGTTTGTCTTCTTCGCAGGTACTGCCGCTTTCTTTTACGGCAAAAAACTGGGCAATGTCCGGGTGTTGGCGCGCTATCTTGTTACCAGAGGCCTGTTGCTTGTGTTCCTCGAACTCACGTTGATCCGCTTTGGCTGGACTTTCAATCTCAATTATTCAGAATTTGTATTGGCCGGTGTCATCTGGATGTTGGGTTGGTGCATGGTCCTGCTGGGACTGTTTGTCCGGCTGCGGCCGGTGGCCGTCGGCCTGATAGGACTGGCAATTATCTTTTTGCAACAGCTCTTTTCGCTGGTGCCACGTGTATTGCCGGAGTTCCTCAAGACATCGGTGGGAGGGTTCTGGGAATTTATTTATTCGTCCGGTAATGAATCATGGCCTTGGATCAGTATCCTCTACGTGTTGGTACCGTGGATCGGCGTGATGGCGGCGGGTTATGGCTTCGGAACAATCTTGTCGCAGGAACCCGAAAAGAGGAGAAGACACTGCTTGCGCATAGGATTATCTGCCACAGCTCTTTTTCTGGTCGCAGGTACCCTATTGATTCTCTCCACGCCCGCATCTTCCGGGGACGCGCCTTTTATTTTCAGGTTGTTGAATCAACAAAAGTATCCGGCCTCGCAACTATTCCTGCTGATGACGCTGGGACCCACGATCGCACTTCTCCCGATCGCTGAAAAGGCGCGCGGTTGGGTTGCTGAAGTGTTGACTGTCTTCGGCAGGGTTCCTTTCTTCTATTACATGATGCACATTCCTCTTATTCACATCACCGCGCTGCTTGTGAACTTACTTCGTTCGGGCGCCATTCACCAGGAATGGTATGCTAATGCGCCCTTTACTTCCGTACCGGTGGCGTCACAATGGGGTCTTCCATTGCTCTATCTCGTGTTTGTGATCGATGTGGCAATATTGTATATCGCCTGCCGGTGGTATGTCAGGTACAAGTCCAGTCATCCTGAAAATAAATGGTTAAAGTATGTTTAGCAGAAGGATTGCACCTTTCAATGATCAGATTCGAAGCACAAATTCGAATAACAGCAAAGTGAGAGAAATGCATTCACCACGGAGAACACAGAGAAATGCACACGGAGATACACAGAGGAGGGTTCTCTGTGCGTCTCTGTGTTGTATTCCCTCTGTGTCCTCCGTGTTTAAGGAACCGAGACA
>JBGPGZ010000454.1:0-3937 GCA_041484175.1 Cyclobacteriaceae bacterium
GGGTTAAGAAAAAACCAGCTGAAGGTCGTTACCTGAAGTACTTGCATCACTTCCATCATGCCCATGTTCAATCCGGCATGTACCATATCATAGCCGGTCAGTGTTTCGCAGTAGGTCCAACAAATGCGACTTGCATAATCACTTTTGCATACAAGCACGAATTCGGCATCCAGCGATTTCAAAGATTCAAACGCCTCAGCGAGGGAGGGGAAGGACCCATAAGCCGTGTGATCGCCCGATTGGCCGGGATTAATCTGAAATGTTAAATAGCTCATGATTGAATCTTCGTGGTACTACCTGCCGCCAGGCAGGTTGGTGGCAAGACAAAGAATAAATTAATGCGCTTGGCTTACCAATTCCAAGGGTGGAGGCGCTGTTTTTTTATGCTTGCGTCTTGTGCTCACTACAAACCGATAATAGGGTGAAATACAAAGCCCAATCAGCGCCATAATTTGACCGGTCAACGTGAACATGGCAGGCTGACCCCACAATGTTTCTCCCACGAGCATTGTACCAATCAATCCAACAAATGCAATCCAGGTATGATCAATTATTATTTTTTCAAAGCGGGTCCTGACAATTCGGGAAGAGGCCCTCAGATTCTTCAATATTTTTGTGATCAGTCCTAAAAATACGAGCAGGCCCAGCAATCCTAATTCCAGAAATGCTTCCAGAAAATTATTATGGGCTCCATTGGCACCAATAAAACTAATTACGTTTTGAAAGCCAGTGCCCGTCAAAACAAGCTGCGGGTGTTCGGCTATGACTTCCGGTATTCTTTCGTATATAAATAAACGGTCCCTGTACAGACCTTCATATCCAAATTTATCAATCCGGCTTTGGATTCGCTGGTTGTATTTTGCTTCCAGCTTTTCCGTCACAACGCCTTGCAGGTTAAAGGAATAGAAAAACAATGCAATAAAAACAATGACGATGGCGGTAAGGAAGGCTCCCTCTTGCGGGTTTCTTAGAAAATAGGCCAGGATAAAAAAGGCCATTCCAAGCAAAAAGGTGCGCGTACCGGAAAACAAGGGAACCATGATGGAAAAGAGTACCGCCAGCAGGACGACTCCTTTTGAAAACCAATTCCGGTAGATTTTGAACATGGCGAGAAAAAGTGCGAGCCCGACGAGCATGACTACTCCGATGTGCTTATGATGAGGGGATAACGTAGCTACGGGGGCATCATTTTCGGCATACATCAGTCGCCAGTATTCAGGCCATAAGCTTGGCAGAAACCCCAACGCCTGAAAAAAAGCAATCGTGGCCTGCACGGCAATGTTTACAACGATGATCCAACAAATGAATTTAAACCGCTCATGGGTATCCACGATCAGCATGGTAAAGAGGCCTACATAAAGATAACTGAGAAACCGAAAGGTCCGGATTGATGCCGGCAACACCCTGTTGAAATTGTAAAGTGCAGTTACCATTAACCCGATGATCACCAGGATGATCAACCATCGAAGTTGCCTTGTAAAGAATGCCCGGCTTTTCCAAGCAGGATCCGCTCTGACAATCAGATTGATACCGACTGTCAGAATAAAAATCACAATAATAAAATCAAATAACCGGAAGTCCGTTAAGATGATTCCTACGCTGTACCTGCCCAGGGGAAGACAGTAAAAAAAAGAAGTTATGAGAACAGCGAGGAACCATACCTTCGGGCCAATTTTCTTCTTGCCATAATACCATTGTGAATAGAATCTATCTCCGTTCATGATTTATATTGAGTCATGAGATTTTCAATAGTAGATTCAATCGAAAATTGTTTTGAGATCCGGCGACGGGCGGCATCTCCGATTTTTTTTCTCTTGTCCGCGTCTTGTATGAGCGACTTAAAGCTTTCCAGGGCCATGTTCATGTTGTTTGGCGCTACCGCCACGCCGGCTCCCCCCTCGAATAATTCCAGCACATTTCCAACCGGGTGGGCGATAACGGCCTTTCCACAGGCCATCGCTTCGATCACCACGTTGGGCATGCCTTCATATTCGCTCAAAAGTGCGCAAATATCAAAAGATTCTGTCATTTCTGCCATATTTGAAATAATACCGGTAAAGCTTACAAAAGGTGTGAGTTGATTTTCCTCCACCCATTTTTCCAGCGCAGGGCGGTCAGGACCATCTCCCACCAGGCAACCCTTGACCGGCATCTTCATTGCCACCAAATTTTTCAAGATCCGCAAGAAATAAAATTGACCTTTATGGGCCGTCATCCGTGAAACGTAACCGATCACAACGTCATCAGGTGACCAGCCGTACCGGAGCCGGATTCCCCCGACAATGACCTTCGAAACAGATGGAATCTCGACTCCATTGGCAATGACCTTGAATCCTCCGGAAGGATACCAAAGTAACTTGCTCAGGTGATTGGCAACTTCTTTTGAATTCACACTGTATGCTACACCAACCATCTTTAAAAAATAAAACTGCAACCTCCTTCTCCAGAGCGCCATCCCGGCAAGAGGGTACATATTCCGTTCTGTTACGAGGAATTTGGTTTGCCCAAGGACACGCGTCGCCAGCCATTGCTGGACCAATGAAAAATTCACCTGTGAATGCACCACATCGGCCTGCATTTCTCTTATCATCTTTCCCAGTCTTGAAAGAGCCCGCAGCCGGCGTTGCCAGCCTTTCGGCGCTTCATAAACGGATACGCCGCCCCGGGTCAACTGATCCAGAAATATTCCCGATCTCCGGTTTAAACAAATAACGGCGGGTTCAAACACTTTTTTGTCTGCCGCATAGCACGAAACCCTCGTCACAAAACGCTCCAGGCCACCCGCCTCCAAACTTCCTGTCAAAAAGATTACTTTCAAAAGAGTCGTTTGTTTAATGCTGAAGGGTCCCTTTTTATATAAATATGTGGATCCACTTTTTTTACTCTCTTAAACGAATACAGTCGTCTATTATTCATCAAGCGGATACTTCTCTTCGCTGATTGGCAAATAGGATCCCCACTTTTTTTCTGTCAACGAGCCGGATTTGATTACGACATAATGATCATTCCGGAAAATCACGCTATTCATCGCCGGCGGTAAATTTTCCGACGCATGGAGCACCAGGTAATCAAGCTTTTTATTCAAAAGCCCGGCCGAAGATGCGTAACGATCAACAATGTCCTGGTCCCAGCTGGCGAGGGAGCCCTCCGCATGGCGCAGGACCTCGGCCCGCTTGCCGGGATCAAAATAATAAGATGAGCTGTACTCCTTCTCCATCCTGTACAGCACACCAAAAAAACGAACATCCCGGATGTGAAGCCAACGAATAAGACCCTCCCGCGAATAACCCATGATCAACGCAGCATGACTTAGTCGTTGAAGATCTTCCTCAAGGCTTACAGCAGACTGCGCGCCCCTGGGGAGAAAACCCCGGTGATGGGTATAAATGAGAACATCCGTTTCCAACCAAATTTCCGGCACCAACACGACGCCGGCAGGAAGTGAATTCAAAAATTCAATCACGGCCGCACGGTCCCGGCCCCACTGCGACATACGCGCAAAATAATTCCAGGAAACGATCGTCTGCACGACAAAGAAGGCCAATGCCACCACTACCGCGGCAGGGATCAATTTTGACGTCCATCGGTGAAGGTACCGTTTGACAAGGCTTGCAGCAACCAGGATCATGATCCAGGCAAAAATCCGGTCGACGCCAAAAGCCCAATGACCAGGTTGGATGTTTCTGCCAACAATCAGCTGCATATTCATCAGGAGCACACAACCGATCATGAAACCCACCAGCAATAATGAACCTGGGTTCATTTTAAGTACAATCCATGCCACGGCACTCCATATCAGCACGCGCAGGACCAGCCCTGCAGGGAGCAAGAAAAATCGCGCTTCCGTAAGACCCCCCATTAAAGCAAAACGATAGCCGGCGGCATCCCTGAGCTGGCTGTTTTGAAAGAGGAGGAGGCACGCCCATGCCAACAATAC
>JBGPGZ010000455.1:0-3933 GCA_041484175.1 Cyclobacteriaceae bacterium
CCCATGAAATAGGAAAAGGCGGGATCTTTGCAATAGTATGTATGTATGACAGATTTTGAAACAACCGTCGTAAGATGAATGGCCAACCGCCCGAAGTTGATTTGTCGTTCCATATTGTTGAGTGCCCATGCAGCATCAAGCGAAGAACCCTGGTGTCCTGTATCTGTGCCCGCCGTGGCGTAGCCATCATTCACGCTGACACGGTTATCATTCTGGATGGCACCCACAAACCCCCCTCCTCCTGACATCAGGAATCTTCCATTCCACTGTTGAGGCAACAGCAATTCAAAATTGATTTCTTTGCTTATTCTCCCCAACACGCGGCAGAATGGAACGGCAATGAATCCCTGACCCTCGATGGTATCATTTTTTAGAGGTTTCGCTTCCAGGATTGTAACATCCGGGAGTCGCAGCTCCTTGAGTCTTTCGCAAGGGATGCATGGTTTTGAATTGAGATTGATTTGCGCAAATAAAAACAAGGGGACGAATCCAAGGACTTGCCCAACAAAGAGTATACGGCTTTTCATAAGCAGATGGTTTAATGCCTGACACGGTATGAAAGATAAAACTAAAATTTAGAATGGTTGCCTGGTGATTGTGTGAAAAAGATGAAGTAAAAAATGAAACCTATTGCAATAACACTTATAATTACTTGTCGCTATCCCAAAGCACGGCGTCAATCATAAACTTCAGCCCATGGATTTGGCATTGATTGCTAAATTATTTTTTAGTCTGTTTTCATTCGATCCTGAAAATATGCGGTGGTTTAATCTTAGACGGATTATGGTATCCGGTCTATTGCTACCACCGTTCCTATGTCTGTTTATTTCCAACCGGATATTTCTGCTGTTGGATCATCTCTTCTTTTTCAGGTTCACGCGTATTAAGATTGATAAGGCGATCTTTATTATTGCTGCACCGAGAAGTGCAACTACTTATTTATTCCATAAACTCGCATCTCAGCATGACCGAATAACTGCTTTTAAGTTATGGGAGATCGTATTCGCGCCGTCGATTATTCAAAAGTATCTATTGATCGGATTGGTCAAAACAGACGGCGTTTTTGGGAGGCCCCTTCAAAAAAGCATTTTGTATTTTGAAAGCCGGATATTCGGCAGCTTCCGGCATATTCATTTGATCGGGCTGAGGTTACCCGAAGAGGATGAAGCTATTCTATTGTGGAATTTCACAACCACCTGTTTCCATTTCTTTTACCCTGACACAAACCATTTTGATGACTATTTCCTGTTTGACGAACGCATCAAACCTGCGCTCCAGAGGAAAATCATGCGGTATTATTACCAATGCGTACAAAGGCATTGTTTTGTATTTAACCGGAATGGAGAAAAACACTTTCTTTCAAAGAATCCCGCCCTGATGTCCAAGGTAAAATCCCTTCATTATTTTTTTCCCCAGGCAACTATATTGAACATCAACCGGTGTCCGGCCAAAACCATCCCTTCAACGATTGAGCTGCACAACCGGATTTACAAGTTTTTTACGTCCAGAAAGACCTCCTTGGAAACAAGCGAGAAGACAAAACAAATTCTGATCAGCTGGTACAAAATGGCGCATCAAAATCTGAGTGTGTTCTATGGTCAAAATTCAGTTGAAATTGATTTCGATAAATTAATAACGTGTGATGAAGATACCATCAATACCATATGCGATAAAATAAATGTTGACAGGGCTCTTTTCCTAAAAGCATCCTCCAATGAGAAATCAGAGCAGGGTCACGTAAGCGAAAACAGATATGTTGCTATTGGCTCAATCGGGTTAAGCGAAATTTTAGAGGAATTGCCTTTTTTGACAAAGTATTGTAGATAGTTTTCATTGGTGTATTACACCATTCCGGGTTCTTGCCAGAGAAATTCTTGGCAATATAAACGCTGAAAGACGACGGGTGCATTCTTCAATGCTGATCTCCGCAGTGGGCATGATTTGATCCGGGCTTTGCGGCCGTTCATAAGGCGAATCGATTCCGGTGAAATTTTTCAGTTCACCCGCGCGCGCTTTTCTGTACATTCCTTTTACGTCACGCTCTTCGCATACTTCCAATGGACAATCAACAAACACTTCGATGTAATTCTCACACCCCACAGTTTGTCTTACCGAGAGGCGGTCTGCATGGAAGGGTGAGATAACCGCCGTCAACACAATGATACCTGCATCACAAAAAAGTCTCGATACTTCTCCGATCCTGCGAATATTCTCTTTTCGATCTGCATCAGTAAAACTTAAATCACTATTCAATCCGGATCGGATATGGTCACCATCGAGTAAATACGTCTTGAAGCCAAGTTGGTTCAACTGCGATCCCAATTGGATTGCCAGCGTAGACTTACCGGCACACGGCAATCCTGTGAACCAAATAACTTTGGCGCGCTGATAAAGCAATTGCTCTCTTCGCAATTGATCAATTTCGGTATTTGCCGGAAAAATGTGTCTCACACTGGTACTAAGATAGTGTTAAAAGAATTTAAATTGAATCGCAGGGGGGCGATAATCCCGGTTTGTTAATCGCCGATATTTAATTACTTTCGGTGGCCTTGAATTCGCAATTTATCTTGTGAGCAAAAAATCAAGAATTTGCCGCTGCCTGCTATGGACTTGCCTTGCAATTGTCTTTCAGAATTGCATCTATTATAAGACTGTAACATTACCCGTAAACCAATCTGCGCTAAGAAAATACCAGGTGACAAAACCAATCTGGACCATCCGGGATGTTAATCACAGGACAGATCAGATTTATGCTGTCATCCTGCGAAATGACAGCATCCTTGGAAAGGTGTCACCAGAGGTATTCATTGAAAATTCGATCAAAGGTGCACGCCCAAAAGATTATTTGCATTTATACACGAATGCTGCTGAATTCCTGAATGAGGTAAAAATTCCTCTATCCGATGTCACATCGGCGACGACCGATGAAAAGAACCTCGTGAAGATGATTGGAGTTGATGCGCTCCTGGTTTTCCTGACAATAATAATCTTCTTCAGATAGGCAGGATCATGCAACTTGAATTCCCCGACCATGCTAATACTTACATTCTATGATTAACAAATCAAAAATCCCCTGGTACGTCCTCAGTACTTGCCTGGCTATTGCGCTCAGCAACTGCGTCTATTACAGGACAGTACCCGTACCCATAAATCAAATTACGTTAAATGAGTATTTGTCCATAAAACAAATATGGACCATCAGCGATGCAAATCATAAAACAGATATCATCGACGGTGTGCGAATCCGAAAAGACAGCATTTTCGGAAAACTATCTTACCTCGGATATCTTGATCATCCCGAAAACAAACCAAATTACAACAGGCTTCAAGGCAAACGCTCAAAACAGTATTTGCATTTATATACCAACTCGTCAGGGCTTTCAGAAAATGTAAAACTTCCGTTATCAAGTATAACATCGGCGGCAACGCACGAAACTGACCGTGGGAAGACCATTTTAGTCAATACAGGCATTGGTGTGGTAGCCGGAGCAGCAGCCATAACAGCTATGGTCCTTGCCCTTCAGGCCATATGCAATTGTCCTTATGTCAAAGTAATTGGATCCGATAGTACACAATTTCAAGGAACTTTGTTTCCAGGTGCCATCAGCAAATCCCTGGAGCGATCGGATTACCTGATCATGAAGAATGTTTCCCTCAATAAAGGCGGGCGATTGAACGTACAAATATCAAACGAACTACCCGAGATAGAATATCTTGACCAGATCGAATTATATGAAACCAGCATCAAACACACATCGCTCGGCACTCACTCAGGACATCTCATTTCGTTTAACGTCAAAGATAATCTTCTACGAGCCGTTACTCCCAACAATAGAATTATTACCAATGAAGTTCGCACGTCTCATGGAGGCTTTTATGATTTCAATGAGCAAGGAAATGATTACGAATTCAATAAAGTGTTTTTAACCTTTA
>JBGPGZ010000456.1:0-3924 GCA_041484175.1 Cyclobacteriaceae bacterium
CCGGTCTTTCCATGGGTGGCTTTATGACCTTTTGGATGGGAGGAAAATATCCTGATCTATTTTCTGCTGCCGGCAATTTCTGCGGTTCGGTTGAATTATCGGCAGGCCCTAAAGATTTCCCCGTTGAATATCGCCACATTGACATGCATAATAATTATGCAGGCATGAGGGTCCGTCTTAATTATGGCAACAAGGACTTTATCCGCAGTTATCACGAGGATATGAACAGAATCTGGCCCCAGCTGATGGATAATTACGAATGCAAAATCTATGATGCCGATCATTCCAGTTGCGGACTTGGTGAAATGTTCGGATTCTTCATGAAGACCTTTGAGAATCCTCCGCCAAGGCCGCTGCGATGGAACCACATCGATGTCTATCCGGAATTTTCAGTATGGGATTACCACGTTAGCTCCGACAGGAACGTTCCGGGTTTCACGATTCTTGAAAATGTTGATCAAAGAGGTTTCCGGTGCATGGTAAGGGAATTTCTGCCGGACGGTGAACTCATACCATGGGTAGGCATTACGGTTACAACGGCGGCACTTTATGAAAAAGCCCAATGGTATGTCGTCAATGACATTGATCTTAAAGGCCTAAAAACCAGCCAGCAAAATATTCTCAGTGATACTTCAGGCAGGTTGAAGATTTCCTTGAATGGCAGCATGCATGAAATCGGAATCAATAAAAAAATGGATAAGCCCAACCTCAGTATCGCAACCGTTCAAATCAAGAATATGTCTTGGGCAACAATCGGCAAAGAGGTTGCCGTCTCCATAACATTGCTTAATAAAGGCATGTCCGATGGAAAAAACATAACAGCCAAATTATCAGCAACAAGAAGCAGCGCAAAGGTCAAACAAGGCGAATCCGGATTTGGAAGCATCGCTGTGAATGAAAATCAAATTTGCCAGACTCCCTTTACTTTCCTGGTACAGGCTGATAGTATCGAAGTAGAAAAATTCAGGCTAACCATTCAGGATGAGCGGAAAAATGAATGGGTTGAGTTTTTTGAAATGCCGCTTAAAAGGGACCTGCCTGAAATAAAAGATTTTGAAATCGCCGATGGGAAAACGCTTACGGTGGCAAAAGCTGGAAACGATGTTGAAACCATACTGCTCGGCCATGGAAACGGTGATGGAGTAGCCAATCCGGGTGAATCCATCGTCATCCTGGTCAAAGACAATCATAAATATTGGCGTACTAACTTATCTTTTTCAGATCCAACCGTAAATCCTTTTGGCATCCATATCAGAAAATCGGATGACTGGTCTGATTTCGACTGGGTAGGTGCTTCCGCCAAGTATTCAGTACCCTTACTCTCTTCCAGCGACCCCGGAGATCGCCACATTGAATTTTTTGCGGAATATTGGCTTCCTGAACATCCGCTTCATATTAAAAAGCAAGGAGTCATAAGAATAGAAGTAAAAGGAAATGACAAAACCGCCCCGCAAATCAGCTGGGTGCGCATGCAAGGAGATAATTCCTTACAGGCCAAAATCTGCGATGGCTCGAAAATACAAACGGTGAAGGCAAGACTCATCCTGAAAGAGGAGCCGGCGAAGTCATTTGAAATTGAATTGAAAGACGACGGGTTGGCCGAAGATCGCGTGGAAGGTGACCATGTATTCAGCAAAAGGATCTCCGAGAAGAAATTTGGTTTTTACAGAGTTATTATAGAAGCCGTGGATTCCTTTGGAAACAAGATAGTGGAAGAAGTCCCTGGCGAATTTGTGGTGTATTAAATACCACTTTGTGCCTTGCGCAATCTTTGTGACTTCCATGGTCCTGCGTTTTGGTCATTAGTCATTGGTCATTAGTCATTGGTCATTGGTCATTAGCCATTGGTGAATGCAGCTGCACTGATAAGACCGATTGAGGCGCACACGATAGCCAAGCACGAAGCCCATAACGCAGATTCAATATCTTTTGCCACACCTGCCTGTCCGGTCAGGCGGGGATTGCGCGGATGGGACACGGATAGAGCGGACCTCCGAGTTAATCCGTGGCAAAGAATTCTTTTGATCAGTACACAAAATGGCACAGTGCGCTACTCTTTTCCGGAAACGGTCTCGACGGCACGGAGTACCATTCGTTCGGAAAATCCGGCTACAAAGGCGATTACAAAGTAGGTTTGTATATTTGAAAACTTGGTTTTGAAACTGAATAAACTGTCAACAAAATCGGTTTGAAGGAAAAACAGCGTAATGTACGCGAGTGCGCCTCCCAGCAAAACTCTTACCGATGTGACAAACGCATTATTCACAATTTCGGGTATCCTTGTGACTTTGGATGCACTGCTGATCTTGAGGATTGCACTTGTTCCGGCCCCTAATAAGCCAAAGAGGATAATGCCCAGGGAGACTACGAAAAACTGATTTTCCGGTATGGAGGAATGTCCTTCCACTGTCTTAACCATCGTCTCAAGATTATTTGAACCAACGTAAACTAGAATCAATCCCAAGACAACAAAGAGAAATACTACCAGAAAACTGTAAGTATTACGGATGAGGTTGTTCTTGTAATACGAGTTGTTGAAATGCTCATCCCTTAATGAGGCGGCCAAGTAGACCATGTCGGCTGTGATGTTATTCCTGGGGTGTCCGGGCTCTCCGAGCAAGTCCACTACTACTTTTTTCCTCCATTCGTTCAATTTCTCAGCTTCAATCCGAAGCATCGACGAATAGTTTTGCAATTGATCTGGTGACATTCCAAAAATCTGCTGCCTCCTGGATGTATGCAGTGTCTTCCAACCAATATCCACTTCACCTTGAGAAACATAACTTTCAGTCTTATCCAGGAGGGATTGAGCCGTGATACTCCAGTGTTCCAATGGGGCGTTGGATCGCTTGATAACACTCTCCAACTCCGATCGGTAAGTTTCAAGGTCGCCACGGAGTCGACCAACAATAGCGTTAGAAAATAATGATTTCCAGCGCGCTGTCCAGTCAAATGCCTTTGCCTTTTTCATATTTTTTCTAAACTCAATGAGTGGGAATCCACATTGCTCAAGCAGTTCTTTTTCTTCTTCATATTTGATGGTACTCAACGCCTCCTTAATTGAAACCCATTTCATACAAATGGCTTCCGGATCCCGCGGCTTGGACGAGACTCCAGTTGATCTCATATGCCAGAAGATCACGACCTTTGGTTTACCCTTGGCCAGGTAATTGATCGTGCCTGCGTATTTAATTATTTCAGCATTTAGCCCGGTCTCCTCCCGGACCTCTCTAAGCGCAGTTTGCTCCCACGATTCCTCCTGATTTTTTTTGCCTTTAGGTAACGACCACTCCTCGCCATAGCGCGTCCGGAAAACAATAGCTAGCCTGGGATTCTTGGCATTATCCCAAACGATTCCTCCCGCAGCAAATATTACGTGTTTGTCCATCGCTGTTTAACAAGTAGATTTCCTGATGATCATTATGATGGCCCAATACTTGTCTATTAAAATTAACCTATGCTGAAGTAAATGTCAATCCCTGAAAAACGGGGTTTACCTGGTCATTAGTCATTGGTGGATTCAGTTGCGCTACAAGACCGATTCTTTTGCCACGCCTGCCCGTCCGGTCAGGCGTGGCTAAGATTTTCTTAAACTCATGCGCCCAAAGTGGCGGCCGCAACCGACTTCCTTATCTCATTTCGCCAAAAAACCGATTGCCAACCCACTTGATTAACCGCTTATCACCAATAATTTTTACCTTAATACCGTTTCTGTAACCTTCCCGCGCCTTCCCGGTAATCAATAATCAACAAAACCCGCGCTTATGCTCCGCAATTACTTCCTCACCGCCCTCCGCAGCTTCGTCCGCCAAAAAAGCTACTCGCTGATCAACCTTTCGGGCCTCGCCGTCGGGCTGATGTGCAGCATTTTCATCATCCTCTGGGTGGCCGACGAACTGAGCTACGATAACTTCCACTCCGACA
>JBGPGZ010000457.1:0-3922 GCA_041484175.1 Cyclobacteriaceae bacterium
GCAAGATCATCCGGCGCAAGGGGAAGTTGTATGTGATCAACAAAAAGAACCCGCGCTATAAACAAAGACAAGGTTAATAACTAATAACAAATAAGATGGCCCGTATTGCTGGTGTTGATATTCCCGATAACAAAAGAGGAGAGATAGGACTCACTTACATTTTTGGCATTGGACGCAGGTCTGCACAAAAGATCCTGTCAGAGTCAGGTGTAAGCTGGGACAAGAAAGTAAAGGAATGGACCGATGAAGAATCGAATGCCATCCGCGCCAACATTGCTGAAAAACACAGAATTGAAGGCTCCCTGAAGTCGGAGATACAACTCAGCATCAAGCGCCTGATGGATATCGGATGCTACCGTGGCCTGCGTCACCGCAAGGGCTTACCGGTACGGGGTCAACATACCAAGAACAACGCAAGAACCCGGAAAGGAAAGCGCAAGACGGTTGCGAACAAGAAAAAGGCAACGAAAGGGTAATTAACGAACTGAACAACATTTCATATGGCAGCACCGGTTGAAAAGAAGAAAGACAAAAGCAAAAAGCGCGTCGTGCATGTTGAGGCGGTAGGTCAGGCTCATATCCAGGCTACCTTTAACAACATTATTATCTCCATAACCAATACGACGGGTCAGGTCATCTCCTGGGCTTCGGCTGGAAAGATGGGATTCAAGGGGTCCAAGAAGAACACGCCCTATGCCGCGCTCACTGCTGCACAGGAATGTGCCTCCAAGGCCTACGAATTGGGTCTGCGAAAAGTAGAGGTTTTTGTAAAGGGTCCGGGCTCTGGCCGTGAATCGGCAATCCGGACAATCCAGGCTGCGGGTATTGAAATTACAACGATCAAGGATATGACCCCGCTACCCCACAACGGTTGCCGTCCGCCTAAGAAAAGAAGAGTTTAAAGCATTAAAGAGACAGCTAAGTCATGGCAAGATACATCGGCCCCAAAGTCAGGATTTCCAGAAGGTTCAACGAACCGATCATGGGAGACAACAAGGCGTTACAGAAGAAGAACTATCCTCCCGGTCAGCATGGCAAGGGGAAGAAACGCAAGCAGTCGGAATATGCGATCCAGCTAGCCGAAAAGCAAAAGGCAAAGTATATCTATGGTGTTTTGGAGCGCCAGTTTGCCCATACTTTTGATAAGGCCACGCGCAAGAAGGGGGTCACGGGAGAGGTGCTCCTGCAAATGCTGGAGGCGCGGTTGGACAACACCGTCTATCGCTTGGGTATCGCCCCTACACGCCGGGCTGCGCGACAGTTGGTAGTGCACAAGCACATTCTGGTAAACGGGGATGTAGTCAATATTCCATCCTTCTCACTGAAGCCTGGAAATACCATTGAAGTAAGGGAAAAATCAAAATCGCTTGAAGCGATCACCAATAGTTTGTCTGTTCAGTCGGCAAAAAAGTACAATTGGCTGGAGTGGGATGGTCACGAGATGATGGGTAAGCTGATCAACTTGCCTCTCCGTCAGGATATTCCTGAGAACATCAATGAGCAGTTGATCGTCGAATTGTACTCCAAGTAATTCTTAACCTTTAAATCAAAATTGCTTATGTCAATATTAGCATTTCAAATGCCAGAGAAAGTTGTAATGGAAAAGTCCGATGATTTCCATGGCCTTTTTACATTCAAACCGCTGGAGAAGGGATACGGTGTCACCATTGGCAATGCACTAAGAAGGATCCTGCTGTCTTCGCTGGAAGGATATGCCATCACGGGGATCAAAATACCCGGGGTATTGCACGAATTCTCGACCATCGAGGGAGTTGTTGAAGATGTTGCTGAAATTATCCTCAACCTGAAACAGGTTCGTTTCCGGAAAGTAGCCGATAACTTTGACAGCAAGGTAACGGTGAACATCAAGAAACAAAAGCAATTCAAAGCTGGCGACATCGCCAAAGTGACGAATTCGTTTGAAGTCCTGAACCCGGATCATGTCATTTGCAACTTGGATGAGACCGCTCACTTCGAGATAGAATTGACAGTCGAGAAAGGACGTGGATATCTTCCCGCTGAAGAGAACAAGCCGACCGAGCAAGTATTTGGTTATATCCCGATCGATGCCATTTTCACACCCGTGAAGAACGTCAAGTACAGTGTTGAAAATACACGCGTCGAGCAAAAGACCGACTATGAAAAATTGTTGGTCGATATTGAAACGGATGGTTCGATCCATCCGGAAAAAGCGCTCGAGGGCGCGGCCCATATTCTGATTCAGCATTTCCGTTTGTTCTCAGATAAATCGATTGAGCTCGAAACCGGCAAGGACAGCGAAGTTGAGCAGGTGGACGAAGAAATGCTTCACATGCGCAAACTGTTGAAGACTCCGTTGCATGACCTGGACCTCTCGGTACGCGCCTATAACTGTTTAAAGGCAGCCGATGTAAAAACGCTGGGTGAATTGGTGCAGTTGGAAATCTCGGATATGATGAAGTTCAGGAACTTCGGTAAAAAGTCCCTGGCGGAATTGGAACAATTAGTGGCGGAGAAGAACCTTACCTTTGGTATGGATCTCTCCAAATATAAACTGGAAGAAGACTGATGAGACACGGCAAGAAATTTAACCATCTGGGCCGCACGGCGAGTCATCGCGAAGCGCTGCTCTCCAATATGGCGAGCTCCCTGATCCTTCACAAGCGGATTACCACGACCGTGGCCAAAGCCAAAGCGTTGAGGAAATATGTGGAGCCATTGATCACCAAGGCAAAGGATGATTCAACGCACTCGCGCAGAACGGTGATGTCTTATTTGCAGAACAAGGATTCAGTCACGGCCTTGTTCGGTGAGGTCGCTGGACGCACTTCGGAACGCCCGGGAGGGTATACCAGGATTATCAAATTGGGTGATACCCGCCATGGAGATAGCGCCGAAATGTGTTTAATGGAACTGGTTGACTTCAACGACATTTACAAGGCGGATAAGGATGCCAAGAAAGGCAAGACCCGCAGAAGCCGCAAAAGCGGTAAGAAAGCGGAGGATGCGGTAGTGGAGGCAACGGCTGAGACGCAGGAAGCAAAGGTTAAACCGGCAGCAAAGGCCTCCAAAGCCAAGAAGGAAGAAAAGCCTAAAAAAGCAACAAAGCCCGCAAAAAAGGGGGGCAAAAAAAAGTAATTGGAAATTCCGGGAAAGAGCATTGGGGATTGGATGAAAGTTCAGTCCCTTTTTTGTTGTGCTAGCCCCTCCGGAAACGGTTGCTTAAAATTTAGTCCGGTCCTTTTAGGCCAACCCGAGCTGAGAATGTATTTTTGTCAAACCAACCCTGTGAATGAGCGATAAAGCATACCTCCTTCTCGCTGATGGCCTCCTGGTGGAGGGCATGGCAATCGGAAAAAAAGGCACTACCGGAGGGGAGATTTGTTTTAATACTGGTATGACTGGTTACCAGGAAATCTATACCGACCCTTCCTACTTCGGACAAATCATCGTCAATACAAGCGCACACATCGGCAACTACGGCACGGTGAATGAAGAACAGGAATCGGCAAGCCCAAAAATAAGTGGCCTGGTAGTCAATGAATTTTCCAGGCAGTTCAGCCGCAAGACGGCCAAAGAAAGCCTTCAGCAATATCTGGAAAAGCACAACATCGTGGGGATCACCGATGTGGATACACGCATGCTCGTGCGGCATATACGCAGCAAGGGCGCGATGAATGCGATCATCTCTTCTGCACTGGCCCCCGATCAATTAAAAGACGAACTAAAAAAAGTGCCCTCCATGGACGGGCTGGAACTTGCCTCATTGGTGAGCACAAAGAAGTCTTATTTTGCCGGCGATGCCAACGCTCCTTTCAAGGTTGCAGCCCTGGATGTAGGCATCAAGATCAATATTTTACGAAACCTTTCCAGGCGGGGTTGTTATATTCAGGTTTTCCCAGCAAAGTCCTCATTCCTGGAAATGGAGGACTGGGGGCCACAC
>JBGPGZ010000458.1:0-3919 GCA_041484175.1 Cyclobacteriaceae bacterium
GGATATTGGTTTTATTAATTGTGCTCAACACGTTGTTTCTCAACTCTTCCATCAGCAAAGAGTTTTTGTATTTTGATTTTTAATCAATATGAAAGCGAGAACTTTTTTTTATTCTTCCCTGATTTTTTCTGCTGTCATCGTAATCCTGATGGTATTAATCAATATTCAACTCGATCTCTATGGGCTTTTTCATTCCACGAAGGAAAAATTGATTTCTATCTACAGCGATGAACGGGCAGCGAAGTACTTACTTGCCCACCGATACGTTCCGGAAAATTTTGAAGGATATATTTTAGGACCCTCCCTGTCGGCCAACCTGAATCCTGAACAGGTGAAGCGGTTGAAAATTTATAACCTGAGCATGATGGGGGCCAATATCACCGAACAAAAAGCGGTGTTGGACAAGGCGTTGGAAAGCGCGACACCTAAGTTTGTCATTCTGTGTTTGCATCCTTACCTGACCACCGATCATGGTATGAAAACCGACATGATCAACCCAAAACAATATTTCGGGGCACTTGGATCCATGGGTCTATACAAGGCTTACGCGCTCAAACTCGTGCGCCATTTTAATCTGATGCCCGCCAAATTTCCATCCGGGCAATTCAACGGGTACGGAAATAATAACTACATCGATTTGTTACAAGAGATGCCCGTGGAGGACAAAATCAATGAACAATTGCAACGAAGCGATGCCGTCAAAACAGCCATTGATCCGGTCGCCTGGAAAGAATTGATCAGTTTGGTCGACGAGCTGGTCTCCCGAAAGGTCAGCATCATTGCATACTACCATCCATTGCCTTTCCCCCTGTTCGATAAATTCAGGAATCCATACGGGGTGTACAAACATAGAGTCGACTCATTGCTCGAGAACAAATCCATACTCATTGATTTCAATGCAACCCGGTACGAGTTTTTCACAAAGGACTTTTCGAATTATATTGATCACGGCCACCTCAGTGAAAAAGGGCAATCTTATTTATTGGAGGAGATCATCAGCAAAGCAGCGTTGTTACCTCCGGCATCATTGCCGCACGCAAAGTAAATTCTCCCCCGACACAAGGACCGCAAAGTTCTCCCTTTCCAGCGCCTTGAAGAAAGCTTTTGAACACCCGGGCTTCATCCGGTCATGGAGTTCAACCAGGATCATCTTCGTTTTTGGCAGCCACTCGCTTACGCCTGTTTCAAAGATTTCCTTTTCCGCCCCTTCAACATCAATTTTCAGCAAATCGATCTTGGATAAATGGAATTGCTCCATCAGGTCGACTACTGAAAATGCCTGAACTGATCCATTATTTTCTTCATTCTTTTTTTCCACCATGAAGCCCCAATCGCCATACCCCGGGTTAGCAAGATTCAATCGCTCTTTCTTATACCATAACGCCCCCTGTTGAAGAATGATATTCTTGTAGGGCTCCGTATTTATTTTTAATTGCGCAAAATTATTTGACTCAGGCTCTATTGAAATAATTTTACTGTTGGGATATTGGTTGGCAAAAAAAACAGAGGCCAGCCCGATATTAGCCCCCGCATCGATGATAACGTCGAAGTCTTTGGGCAGGGGCATGCCAAAGTCTTTCTTAAGGTCATACTCTTTCAACAAAAAGATTTGCTTAAATACCAGGGCATCGGAGTTGCCTGGTCTGAGGGAAATTGGATAAAGGGCATCTGTGATCTTAAGCGATTGAGTTTGTTTCAGCTTAAGGCGGATGAACAGGAGCAGTCCATTCCAAAATCCATAGTTCAAGACGCAGGTGGCAAGTTCGAAAAATCGTATGCGGCCTCTCATCCTGTCAAAATCGGCTTAGCAGTTTTGACTTGATTACACTCCTCATAATATCCAGGGAAGCCCCTATGGCAGCAAAGTACTCGCCTGAAAGACTTCGCTTTGGGATGATGTGCTCAAACATAGGCTTGTCCCACTCCCTGGTGAAGAATTTTTTTAATTCCTCATCGCTCGGGTTGATTATGGAGTCAATCGAGTCTTTCCATTCATAATTGACCGTAAATAATTGCGGCTGGGTTCTTTGCAATATTTTATAGCCAAAGGAATGCCGGGGAAGGTAGTCCAGGAATAGTTCTCCAAAATCGTGACTGGTTCGCATTCCCAATCGTTCCTTGTCAACGATTACAAGTTTGTTGTTGATGTCCAGTAAGACCCACTTATGCGCCGGCTTTGGAATCAAATACTCACCCAACAGGGATGGAGTCTCGATGTATCCGGCCTTGCCAACCCGGGCGATTTCCTTGAGAAATTGCTCTGGATTGTCAACATGCTCCACTACGTGGCAACAGATTACATAATCAAATTCATTATCCTGAAATGGCATATTCTCTCCATCGGCTTCCACAAATCGCTGCTTTTGAAAAACCTTGATGCCTGACTTCCGATGGTAGTTGTCCTCGACAAATTTATCGGTCACAACATTGGCCCGGGGATGAGGGTTGTGGCCACTACCCACATCCAGTACGGTTGCATTTTTTGGAATTTTTAATTTATACCTTGAACTTGGATTGCTTACTTTCATTTAGCTTGCATAAAAAGTCATAAGTTAGGAAAGGAACAATGAATCTTAGCCACAATGTTACGAAATAATTATTGGGTGCGTTCCGGAACCTACGTGATCTTACAGCGGTTTTCAATTTTTCTGTTTGGCTTCGGCGGTTATTTTTTTATGGTCCGCTATTTTCCGAAGGAAGAGTTTGGGGTGTGGGTTCTGTTTGTTGCAATCACGTCTATTGTAGAGATGTCGCGGTCGGCATTTATTCAGAATGCGTTTGTAAAAATGTTTAATGAGCCCGGGACAGACCAGCCTGCGCTGGTGACGGCCAGCCTTTTCCTGAACTTTGTCTCCACGCTGTTTTTTATTTTAGTGATGATTTTGCTAAACCCGCTGTTAAACATGTTTTGGCACACACATGACATGACACAACTTATTTTGTGGTATTGCTTCACTTCTCTGGTCCTTGTGCCTTTTACCCAACTGAACTATGTGGAGCAAGCCAATCATAGTTTTCGCGGCGTTTTCTGGAGTGCTGTCGTCAGACAGGGATTTTTTTTTGGCGTGGTAGTATATGTCTTTTTTTTTGTCCCCGGCCTGCCATTAAGCTTTTATGCCATACTGCAAAGCATTTGTGCACTGGCAGGCCTGGCGATTTCCTGGATTCTGTCTGGTAAATTCATGCCAGCGCAATTAAAGTTTGATTGGCCACTGATAAGCAGACTTTTCAAGTTCGGAAAATACATACTGGGCACCGGCATTACATCGTCGATCGGCAAAAGTACGGATCAAATCATATTGGGGTCTATCAGCCATAGCACCGTTGCACTCTACAACTCGGCCATCCGCGTGATGAATTTTATTGAGATCCCGTCGCTCTCAATTTCCAATATTGTTTATCCAAAAATCGCACAGATGGCCATGGTTGAAGGAAAATTGGGGGCACGTGATCTCTACCAAAAATCCGTGGCTTCCATTGTGGGAGTTATTCTGCCATTGATTCTTTTTATTTTTCTATTTGCGCAGTTTGTTTTACTCGTCACCGCGGGGCCGGCGTATGTCGAAGCAAAGACAATCCTTCGGCTGCTTGTGGTTTCTGCTATCTTTATTCCATTCAACATACAGGTCGGCTCTGCCTTTGAGGTAATCGGCAAGCCCCAGGTAAGTTTTTATATCAATCTAACCGGTAACCTTGTCAACCTGGTACTCAATCTTGTGCTCGTGCCACGTTATGGAGCGATGGGTGCCGCCTGGAGTTTGGTAGCGAGTACAACCAGCACATTTGCAATCTGCCAGATCTTGTTAAGGAGAGAAATAGGCGTGAGTATCACCAAGGTCGTTGAAGAACTTCTTGCATTTTACAGGCGTGCGCCAAAGGAAATAGCTAAATTTGTGGGCCGAAAAAAGTAGTATGCCCC
>JBGPGZ010000459.1:0-3919 GCA_041484175.1 Cyclobacteriaceae bacterium
CCAAAGCAAAATAAAAAAAGGAAACTGAAAATGAGAGACATTCAAAGAGAAGTGGTTGATTATTTTAATAGAAATCAAATTGACTTCGAGCAAATCAATCATGCTTCAGCGGGCAGTGTTGAAGAATACAGACAAACACCAGGCACTCGTTTAGAACAACTCAATAATTAAAGCAAATAGAATATGGAAAAACAATTTGACTATGTAACTAAACTTGACATCAAGTTTGATCATTTGCAAAAGATGGACATTCAACAGATGGTAAATGAATGTAAAGACAAATGGTTCAATCAGACCTTAACCCAAGTTAACGAAAGCGTTGTAAGACTTGGAATTGTTGAGGGAGAATATCATTGGCACAAACACGACAATGACGATGAATTTTTCTTTGTTCTCGAAGGACAACTTTTAATTGATTTAGAAGACCAGACCATTGAATTGAATCCAAATCAAGGCGTAACAATTACGAAAGGAGTCATGCACAGACCGAGAGCACCCAAAAAGACTGTAATGCTGATGGTTGAAACGAGTTCTATACAGCCGACAGGAAATTAAAATTATTCATTTTTCAGTCGTACTACCGGGTTCTCTTGTGCAGTCCTCCATCCATGATAAAGTACAATGGTAACGGCGATAAAAAATGTCAGGAATCCGCCGGAGGCAAACATCCACCAGCTTAACGGAACACGGTAGCTTATATTTGAAAGCACCGATTGTGCAATCAATATAGATAGGGGGATAACCAAAACAAGAGCATATACGACAGGTCTTAAAAAGTCCTGTGTAAGTGCAATTATAACACGGAGCGCACTGGCACCAAATACTTTGCGTATGCTCATTTCCTTACTTCTTTTTTCAGCGACAAAGCCGGATAAACCAAAAAGGCCAAGACAGGAAATGAAAATAGTCATTTCCCCGAAAATTGAGATCATTAGACTTGTGTCTGCTATTTCATTGAACCGATGTTGATACTCCTCTTTTGTAAATGAAAAGCTAAAGGGAAAATCAGGGCTGATGCCTTTGGCTATCTTCTCGATGTGATCGAGCGTCTGGCGCCATTCTGAATTGTTTTGTATACGTAAATAGAAATGATTCAAATGTTTCGGATTCAGGTACACCGCCATGGGGTCAATTGTTCCGAAGGGATTATTGAAAACAAAGTTTTGAAACACCCCGATCACCGGGTGACCGCCCACAACGCTTCCAATCGGATCCTGAAGTCCCATCTTCGCCACGGCAGATTCGTTGATAATACATCCCAGTGAATCACTGATGAAGGCCGGATCAAAATCTCTACCCTCTAATATCTTGATTCCGATGGTCTTACTCCAATCATATTCAACATTAGCGACTGCTACAGACAGGTCCTCTCCAGAACGTCTTCCAGGCCAATCCATTCCAGTAATTGATCCACCGGAATAGAGGATATTATCAGATCCGCCAGTTGCTATCTTGACATCGGGGATTTTAAGTACTTCTGTTTTGAGATATGCGAACTTTGCAGAAAGCGTCGAATCGAGATGAATGTCAATCAGGTTCTCCTGTTCATATCCCAGTGGACGGTTCCTGACGAATTCAAATTGAGAGTTCATTATAATTGTGCTAATCAGAAAGAAAATTGAAATAGCAAACTGAAAGGTCACCAACGCTCTCCGAAAACCACCTCCTTTAATAGTTGCTACCCTGCCTTTCAAAACTCGTGCTGGCATGAAGCGGCTGAGGAAGAAGGAAGGATAGCTTCCGGCCAGTATAGAAGTAATTAGTCCGATGCTAAGAACCAGAGACCAAATGGTCAAACTCTTTAGGTTAAAACTAATACCCGAATGAGTTAATGTATTGAACCAGGGCAGTATCGTGAAAGCAAGGCCAATGGCAACAAATAATGACAAGAATGTGATTACAAAGGATTCGGTCAGGAATTGAAAGATGATCCATTTGCGCGATGCACCAAGCACTTTGCGAACTCCGACTTCCTTAGCCCGATGTTCGGACTGGGCAGTTGCGATGTTCATGAAATTGATACAGGCAATCAAAAGCATAAATACGCCGAATCCAATAAGCATTTGAACGGCTAATATTCTTCCGCCGTTGGGATGACCATTTGAAAAGTTTCCTCGCAGGTAAAGCTCTTTGAGTGGATAGGCAAACAAGGAAACCGTTTTGTCGTTGGATCGTTGCTGTAGTAATTCAGTGACCTTACTATCAAATAGTGAAATGTTTGTAGCCGGTTGCAGTTTCATCCAGGTCATGATCCGGTTATCGTCCCATTTTTTGAGCCAGTCGTTTTCTTTTTCAAATAGCGCAAAGGGCACTACCATATTGAATTTTACCGAGCTGTTAGAAGGCGCATTCTCAACGACCGCACCCACTGTTAAAGAGTGATGTTTATTAAAGAGGATCGTTTTTCCTATTGGATTTTCTTCAGCAAAAAGTTTTCGGGCAATGTCTTTAGTGATGACAATAGCTGAATTGCTTTCAAGAGAGCCTACCACATCCCCGGCCACTGGCTGAAAAGTCATTATCCTAAAGAGATCAGGATCAGCATAAATTCCTGATTCATAAGAGATCTTACCATTGACCACAACCTGTTGCTGATCAAATCCAGCCATTCTCGCTGCGTATTTTACTTCAGGAAACTCTGTTCTCAAGGCTTCGGCCGTAGGTCCGGCAGTTGATTTTCCTGTGGAGATACCATCATTGGTCTTCTGGTTCTTCATCAATAGATGGATGCTTGAAAGATTGGAATGAAAGTTATCGTAGCTAAATTCATTCATTGCCACTAACATAATAATGATACTGGTCGCCAGGCCAAGGGTGAGTCCTGAGATGTTTATAAGAGAAGAGACTCTATTTTTAAGCAGCGTTCTCCAGCTCATGATGAAATAGCTTCCGATCATAAAATGTATTGATGAGATTGAGATATTTTGGTTGAGTGAATATTTTCTTTTTGCAAATGGGTGGAGCAAGGTGAAAACCGTTAAGACATACTTCCAATAGGCTTTTCGGATTCCATATTGCTTTTCCCAACGGGCAAAGAATTCCTGTAAATCTCCTTCAACTTCCTCGACCGTATCGGGATGCGCAAATTTTGTAAGGAGCATTTGTGCCCAGCGAGGTGGCCCTATATTTTTTGACATTTCTATCAGAATTTAACTTCTTGAGAACCCTAATACTTTTGATGGAAGCCCTACCCAGAGTTTTTCTCTGACTTCCTTAACTTCCCTTAATGCCCTGCAACCCAGTGGGGTAATGCTGAAGTATCTTTTTCTCCTGCCACCGCGCTGAGTTGTGGCTCCTCCCATTTTGGAAGAGATCAACCCTTTTTCCTCCAGTCGTTGAAGGGTAGTATGTACCGTGTTGAATCCAGGCTCCCTTCCGGTTTGAATTTTGATTTCTTGGGTTATGGTTACCCCATAAGCGTCTTCTTCAAGACTGGCAGTTACCAGAAGAACTATTTCTTCAAATTCACCCAACGTTGTTCGTTTCATATTTGATCCAGTATTATATCTTATTTTGTCGATCAAATAGAATGCCACAAATGATGGATTACTTTTCTCAATCGAAAGGGGTGATATTTTTATCGAGTTGGTCGATCCTGAACAACTGCGGTCAATATCGGACAGGGAATTACCTGATTTAATTTGGCCGAATACGCTATAAGATCTGTTTTCCGTCAGTTGATAAAATTGAAACGGTATTAAAACAATTTGATTCAGGTGCGCCGTTTGACTATAAATTTCTGGACGAAGACTATGCCCGGCTTTTTAATGATACTTGCTGCTCCGCTCGCCTACTATTACTCCAATCGATGGTTGGAGCAATATGACTATCGCGTTGAAATATCGTGGTGGATTTTTGCCGTTACCGAGATAGGAGCTTTGGTGATTACGTTACTCACCGTAAGTTACCAAGCGATTAA
>JBGPGZ010000460.1:0-3912 GCA_041484175.1 Cyclobacteriaceae bacterium
TCCAGGGGTTTGTTTTCCGGCTCAAAGAACCCCTCATACATTACGGAGGTTTTTCCAGACGGATTCCCGGCCGGCTTTGTGCCTCATTTCAGAATGGAATACACGCCCGTAGCCAGCAAGGTTCCACGTGGCGCGTGGAGAGCTCCAGGTCACAATGTCACGGCGTGGCTTGATCAAACCTTTGTCGATGAAATGGCTGCCTTGGCCGGAAAAGATCCTGTTGCCTTCCGGCTTGAAATACTGGGAGAGAAAGACAAAGAAATGCCGTATCGCGATCATGGAGGACCTGTGTACAGTACCAACCGTCTAAAAAATGTAATCAGGTTGGTCGCTGAAAAATCCAAATGGTACCAACCTGCACCCAAAGGAATCTATCGTGGCTTTGCCGCCCACTTCATGTTTGGCGCCTATGTCGCGGAAGTAGTAAGCATATCCCTGCCCGATGCAAACACCCTGAAGGTCGAACATGTAGCAGTTGCCTGCGATTGTGGTATTGTCATCAACCGAAGCGGCGCCTTGAATCAATTGGAGGGCGGCATTATTGACGGACTGAGCTCCACATTGCATGGCGGCATTCACATCGAAGGGGGCAAGGCAAAAGAAAGCAACTTTGATGAGTATAAACTCATGCGCATCAAAGAAGCTCCCAGTGTGGATGTTTATTTGGTCGAGAGCATGGAATCGCCGGAAGGTCTTGGAGAAATGTCGTTACCTCCTGTAAGTGCGGCATTGTGCAACGCTATTTTTGCTGCTACCGGGAAACGAATCCATAAATTGCCAATCAGCCTTACTGAGGAAACCAAATCATAGGTCATTTTAACTACCATTCATGAAATTACACCCGATCTTATTGGTTGGCGTAAGCTGCTGGGTTGCCAGCTGTGAAAAAATCAACAATCCGTTATTCGATTCCGCTGCTGAGGCTTCCTATGTTGCTCAGTACCGACCTCCCGTCTTTTCTGACACCGCGAGAATAAAGCGAATGAAAGACGTTTCTCCTGCGATTGAGAAAGTTTACCGCGAATTCTTCGAAAAGAACCATTACCCGGGTATGGCCTTTGGCATTGTCGCCGATGGAAACCTGATTTCTTCCGGCGCATTCGGATTGGCTGCCATCGAGGGCAAGACACCCGTCACGTTGAAAACCGGCTTTCGAATCGCATCGATGTCCAAAAGCTTTACTGCAATGGCCATCCTCCGGCTAAGGGATGAAGGAAAGTTGAACTTGCACGACGCCGTTGCAAAATACATCCCTGAAGTTGGAAAACTCCAATACCTCACAAGAGATTCAAGGCCTATCACCATTGAACAACTATTAACAATGTCGGCCGGTTTTCCAGAAGACAATCCGTGGGGCGACCGGCAGTTGGAAGATTCGGACGAAGACCTCCGTGCGCTCATCGATCAAGGAATATCGTTCTCCAACGCTCCCGGATTAACCTTTGAATACAGTAACCTCGGTTTCGCCATGCTTGGAAGAATTGTTACTGCAACCGGCGGCAAACCCTATCAGCAGTACATTAATGAAAATATACTTAGGCCATTGCAAATGAATGACGCGCGATGGGAATTCACGGAAGTGGACAAACGGCATTTGGCAACCGGCTATGAGTGGGGCGAGGGTCAATGGAAAGAAGAGCACATGCTTCATGATGGTGCATACGGTGCAATGGGAGGACTGATTTGTTCTGTGGAGGATTTTAGCAAGTATCTGGCTTTTCATCTGTCGGGGTGGCCTCCCCGCAATGATCAGGAATCACCGGTGCTGAAGCGCAATTCGCTCAGAGAGATGCACCAATTGCAAAGATTGGGGGGATTCTTCGCTGAAAACAAAGACCGAAGCGGAAAGCTTTGCCCTGCCATTTCAGGCTATGGGTACGGGCTTGCGTACCGCCGGGATTGCAGCGGCACAGTCTCCATCAGGCACGGAGGAGGGTTGCCCGGCTTTGGAAGCGAATGGAGATTCTACCCCGAGTATGGCATTGGTGCGGTGGCACTGGGCAACCTGGAGTATGGTGGAGGAGGACTGGGGTCCGTAAACTCCAAGGCATTGGACACGTTAATTTATCTGGCGGGACTTGGGCCCAGGACCTTGCCGCCATCAACCCTGCTGGAACAACGTCAACAGGAATTGTCCGGTCTATTGCCCTCATCTTGGCCTAACGACAAGCTTTCGATTTTTGCAGAAAACTTCTTCCTTGATCTGTCTCTTGAGTCATGGAAAAAATCAACGGCGGAACTTTTCAAGGAAATTGGAAAAATTGTCAAGGTGAATCCGGTAGTTCCAGAAAATCAATTGAGGGGATCCTTTCTAATCGAAGGGGAAAAAAAGGACCTCAAGGTCTTTTTCACGCTGACCCCGGAGAAGGATCCTTTGATTCAACAACTTGATCTGGCAGTCCAGCCAAAAACTCCGAAATAGTCGGGTATCCTTTAAGTTTGCCGGTGAAGGACTTCAAGTAAATAAGTTATGAATACAATTCTGACGGCCTGTCTGTTGTTTTTTTCTCTTACTGGATTTGGTCAAACCGTGCAAAAAGAGATTAACGATTCTTCCGAAGGCGGCACCATTGGTAGGAAAGACTTTCTTGCAGCACGGCCAATGGAATAGAGATTGAGGTTCTTCATCATTAGGCCTTCCTTGATTTAAGTTAAATTGGTGAATATTTTTTATCACCAGTCGGATCCTTCGCACAAATGAATCCCTCAAGATACATTACTGAACTGGCAAGAGACTTACGACGAAATCAAATCCCGTCTGAAAATCTGCTTTGGGAGAAACTAAGGAGCTGGAAATTGAAATTGCGAGAATTGGTGCTTCGTGTCCTCCGGTTTAAAAATGAGGAGTTAGATGATATTGAAAGTGTTTTAGAAACGATTGGCCGGTCTTTGACTCACCCCCCAGCCCCCTGTCTACAAAGTAGAGAGGGGGAGACTGTAAAAAGGAAAGGTGAGAATCTACAAAGTAGGGAGGGGGGGACTGTTCAACGCACAGATAAGGGGGCTCACCCCCGTACATTAGGGGAGCCCCCTCTCTACAAAGTAGAAAGGGGCACGGGGGGTGAGTCAGGAATTATTTTGCTCGGAGCAGGCTCCTCCTCTCGCATGGGCCAGTCCAAGCAACTGCTGTTAGTCGAGGGCGAACCACTTTTATTGCGTTCTGCAAAAGCGGCGCTGGGCGCAAGGGCCAATTATGTCGTTGCTGTTCTCGGCGCCAACGAAGCGCCTCACCGAAAACTCCTGAAGGGATTGGGTTTGGAAATTGCTTCCAACCCGGATTGGCCTAAAGGAATGGGCAGCTCATTGAAAGCCGGACTCCGCCATCTGTTGGCAATTGCCCCGGGCACCAGCGCAGTCATTGTCATGGTATGTGATCAACCGAACATCCATGCCCATCATTTAAAGACTTTATTGGATAATTTTTTGAAAATGAAATACCCCATTGTCGCGTCCCGTTATTCGGGCATCATAGGTGTGCCGGCCCTGTTTGACAAGTCTTTGTTTCCAGCCATCTTTAAACTGGAGGACGATCAGGGAGCTAAAATGATTATTAAGCAGCATCCGGAATTGGTATCGGCAGTTGACTTTCCGGGAGGCGAAATAGACCTGGACACACCCGAGGATTACAAAACTTTTACGAACAAATGAGAATGGATCCTCACCGAGATACCGGCAGGCCTGTTTATGTAAGAACAAATTTGCTTATGCAATCACGCTGTCGGACACGATTTCCAGCCCAGCATTTTGCAGGGCGTTAAATCCACCGTAAACATTAAGGAGGGTTTTAAAACCCCTTTGCTTCATCAGGGATATGGCAATCATGGAACGATACCCGCCGCCACAGTGAACAATGAAGGATTTGCTTTTGTCAAGCGAATTCAGGTTGCCAGGCATGTCGGCCAGCGGCAGGAA
>JBGPGZ010000461.1:0-3892 GCA_041484175.1 Cyclobacteriaceae bacterium
GAATCAATAGAATCAACCGAATCGGAGGCCGTCATTTCAAGCCCAAACGACCAAGTCTTCCTCCCCACGACTTCCCCACCGAATACCGATCCACTCCTCCTCGTACCTCGTCCCTCGTACCTCGTACCTCATACCTTGTACCTCGCGCCATTGGTGTAAAATGCATAACTTCGTTTACCCTACGGAAGTTGCTGTCTTAAACCCCGTCATGCTATGAAACGCCTCATCCTTACCATCACCCTTCTTATCGGAGTATTGCCATTTGCTGCGGCTCAGGAAGTCCCGGTTTTGGTCACGCCACAATGGCTGAACGAACACCAGCGCGACGCTCAATTGGTGATCGTTCAGGTAAGTTCTCTAAAATTTGTTTATGATCAGGAGCATATCGAGGGAGCGCGATATTTGTGGCCATCCTGGCTTGCGCCCGATTCACCGGAAGGCAGTTTTAATGCGCCGGACCCGAAAAAAGCAAAAGAGCTGCTGGAGGATATGGGTATTTCCAACAATTCACACGTTGTGCTTTGTCATAGTCAAAATGAGGTGAGCGTGACAGCACGCATGTTCCTGACCTTTGAATATCTGGGCATGCGCGGCAAGGTGTCCTTTCTGAATGGCGGTGTTGAGGCCTGGAAAAAAGCGGGATATCCGACAAGCCAATCCTTGCCGGTCGTTAAAAAGGGAAAATTCACTCTGCATATCAACCCGGTATTGGTGGATAAGAATTATGTGCAGCGCCATCTGACTTCCGATTCCGTCGTGATTGTCGATGCGCGAATGAAACGATTTTACGACGGCGAGGCAACGGGTAATCCCAGGGATGGTCACATTACCGGCGCCAAAAATATCCCGTACACCGAAATGATCGACCAGGCAAATCTCAATGTATTCAAACCGGTCGAACAGCTTCAGCCGTATTTTACCCCGGTTGATGCGACCAAAGGAAAGGAGTTGGTGACGTATTGCTTTGTAGGTCAAACCGCAAGCGTGGTTTACCTCGCCGGCCGTTTACTGGGCTATCCTATGAAACTATATGACGGCTCAATGCAAGAGTGGAGCCGGATTAAAGAGCTGCCCATGGAACTGACGGAAAAGAAATAAGATTTCATTTTCGTTTTCTGTTCACCCTCTTTGACGCGATGCAAAATCTTTCCTTGACCCAAAAGAGGGGATCATCATTTACTTATCGAAGATAAGTCGGTAAAGCTGTAACAATTGTTGTTTCATGAAGTAACAATGGTTGACTGCAATCGTTAAATTGGAGGCCGTTGTGATGTTGAGTAAAACTGTTGGCGGAATACCGGCATCTTAAACCGAAACCCATACCATGCTGATCAACTATTTCCTCCTTGCATTTCGAAACCTGATAAAGCAACGCGGTTATGCCATCGTCAATACGGTTGGCCTGGCCATTGGCCTTGCATCTGCTTTCTTCATCTTACTGTATGTAAAGGACGAATTGACCTTTGACACCATGCATCCCCATGCTGCCACCACCTACCGGCTCGGATACTCCGTCCAGCTTCCAAATGGCGACGTGGAGGCTGCCCCCTACGCGCCAGCCGGATGGGACAATTATATCCAATCCAACTATGAAGGCATTTCCGGGATCACGAGCTACACAAGTTGGGGAATGCCCACCAGTATTCACTATGTTCCCAACGACAGGATTATCCTGACGGAAGACATTATCTGGGCTGAGCCTTCCATCGGCGATGTGATATATTTGCCTGTCATCAAGGGCAGCACCACTCCCTTGAAAGAAATCAACAGCCTGATCCTGACAGAGACTTCAGCCCGGGAACTTTTCGGCAATGAAGACCCCATCAACAAGTTGGTGAGCATTTCTCATCAATGGGCCACGAACCGGCAGAAAGTGGAGATGATGGTGACGGCCGTGGTAAAAGACCTCCCGTCCAACTCGCATGTCACCCCAAAATACATAGCCAACATTCTGGCATTGAAACCATTTAACCCCGACCTGGAAAGCCGTATGAACACCGCCATGGGGGAAGGCAATAATGGATTCTGGACCCAGTCATTTTTTGTATGTTCCAATGAAGCAAAGATCCCTGTGATTCTCGATGATCTTCAAAAACGCGCCAACGAGATTGTTACGCGGAACCACTGGGATATCAAATTCAAACCGCTGATCCGCAAAATTACGGACGTCCATTTTGACCAACAGATCGACTGGTCCGTTTATCATAAATCAGCCGACAAAAAATACGTCTACGTTTTCATCACGATCGCACTGCTCATCCTGGTGGTGGCAGCCATCAACTACATCAATTTATCTACGGCGAAGTCAGCCTCCAGAGCCCGTGAAATTGGCCTGCGCAAAACATTCGGCGGTGTCCGGCGGCAGTTGTTTTTTCAATTCATGATGGAATCATTCATGTTGGTTCTGATGGCCACCGTTTTGGCCGTATTGCTGGTGATACTCTTTCTCCCCCAATTCAATGACCTCACCAAAAAGACGTTTACGCTTGGTCACGTTTTCAATGGACCAATGATCCTCATCGTCGGGGCTGTTGTGGTTTTCGTAACGTTACTTGCAGGGAGTTATCCTGCTCTTTTCGTTTCCGGATTTGAGCCGGCAATCGTATTAAAGGGCAAATTTTCATTTCATAAGGGGTCCAACTTATTCCGTCAGTTTCTGACTACCCTTCAGTTTGTTGTGGCCGTTATCCTCCTGACCGGTACGGTGATCGTCGTGCGGCAAATGGACCTGATGCGCAACTCCAAATTGAATAAAGCCGGTAAGCAAATTGTTTCCATCCGGTTTGGAGGATTCTCCGGCCCGACCAGCAATGAGAAGTACAAAACCTTCAAAAATTTTGTCACTGAAGACAGGGAAATTGAGGCAATAACATTGGCGAATCACCTGCCACGGCTGGATTTCTTTGGCCCGATCAATATGGAATTTCAATTTCCGGATGTGAGCGAACAGAAATACCAGTGGTTTCAATTAAATGGCGATTATGATTTCCCAAAGACTTTCGGATTAAATATCATCGCTGGAAGAGACTTCGATCCCAAAAACATCGCGGACTCGAATGCCGTGCTGTTGAATCAGTCCGCACTTAAATCGCTCAAACGGACACCCGCGGAAATCATCGGAAAATCGGTAATCCGGCCCAACTGGAGTATGGGGTATGGTCCCCGCGATACTACTCAACTGCCCGTCACCGGCCTGGTGATTGGAGTCGTCGAAGACTTCCCTTACCGGTCCATGCACAAACAAATAGATCCCCTTGCGATTTGTCCAAAACCCCACACTGATGACCGCATTATTCATGTACGGCTTCCTGCCAATAAAATGGGTGAGAAGATCCAGTTCCTTGAGCGTACATGGAAAAAAGTTTTTCCTGAATACGGATTTGACTATTGGTTTATCGATCATGAGTTTGGGCGCATGTACGAAAACGAAACCAGGGTGGCGGAGCTTACAGAAAAGTTTTCCTGGCTGGCGATCCTGATTACATGCGTTGGATTGTATGGTCTGGCCTCGTTTATGTCCGAACAACGAACCAAAGAAATCGGGATCCGAAAGACAATGGGTGCTTCAAACGGTCAGGTGTTATCGCTGCTGCTGGGCGTTTTTGCAAAACTCCTGGTGATTGCATGCATTATTGCGCTGCCTGTTGCCTACTTCCTCACCGACCAATGGTTGCAAAGTTTTGTGTATCGCACTCCCTTGTCTGTATTTGTGTTTGGTGGTTCGATTGCCACGATCCTTCTGATCACGCTCTTGACCGTGGGATATGAATCACTAAAGGCGTCACTTTCGAATCCTGTGAAGGCACTGCGGCATGAGTAGTTCACTCCGCGAAGGTATTGCACTATTTTCTTGGTGTTCTTAGATGCCCTCCTTAGTGTTCTTTGTGACCAA
>JBGPGZ010000462.1:0-3885 GCA_041484175.1 Cyclobacteriaceae bacterium
CTCATTCTTTCAGTTGTTTCAAATAATCTTGCATACCTTCTTCCGCCATGAGTAACAAATCTTTGTCAGCAGCGGCCTGTTGGTATGATTTGATGTATTCAGCCTTGTCGAGATGTTCCAGGTACAGGCGGAGGGCATTTTCGATCAGCTTGTTTTTGGGCACGCCCAGTTTACTGGCTTTCTCGGCGAGCGCAAGGAGCAGGTTATCGGGCAGGGTACTTGTAAAGGTGGACATCAATTTAAGGCAAAATTACAGGTGTTTTTATGAATTACAAGTATAAAATATACATATAATTGATAAACATGCTTTATTTTCTCAAACCGTTAACACCCAAGCGTAATCGGTGCTAATTCAACCGCTGAAATCAGGTTGTTTGTCTCTCATTTCAGTTTTTCTCTTTCAAGAAGTTATAACCGATTTCAAGTAACTTCACTGATATGAAAACACAATCAACCCCATTTCGTCTCCAAAGCAATTTAATCCTCTCTTTGAAAATCAAAGGCTTGCTGATCACCTTCAGCTTGACTGCATTGGCGTGCCTGATCGCGGTTCGCGGAATTAGCCAGGTACCTCCGGTCTATGAAGTTTACGCAATTGCCTTTACGAATAACATAAAATCAGAAGGCAAATGGATCACCTCCAGAAACGCACCCGACTCCATCGAGATGTGCTTTATGGTGTGGCTGATAAAAGGGAATAACGGCAAAAACATCCTGGTCGATGCGGGCTATCTAATGACTGATTCAGCGCTCAGGGTCGACAAAACAGGATACATCCGTCCAGACATAGCCGTCCAGAAAATGAAGTTGAACCCCAATGATATCACCGATATTATTATCAGCCATCCGCATTGGGACCATATCAACGGCGTTGATCTTTTTCCCAAGGCGACGGTGTGGATGCAGAAAGATGACTATGACTATTTTGTAGGCGCTGCCTGGGGGAAGGGTGGCAATAACTTCGGTTTGCGTAAACCAGATGTAATGAAAATGGTGAAAATCAATTTGGAAGGCAGGCTCAATTTGATAAAAGGCGACAACATAGAGATCATGGACGGGATCCGCGTATTCATCGGCTCAAGGCATACCTATGAGTCTCAATACGTGCAGGTAACGACCAAAAAGGAAAAGATCATTATTGCCTCCGACAACATATGGTTTTATTACAATTTTGACAATCTCTTGTCCGCCTCCCTCACGTTCGATACAACAGGCTACATTAACCAGATGAAACGGATGAAGACCCTCGCCTCCGATCTAAAACTCATCATCCCGGGTCATGATGTGAAGATCTTTACTAGGTTTCCAAAAGTGACGGATGGGGTGGTGAAAATATCCGGGAATAAGTAATCGCTGTTTCGGGATAAAGGCTTAATTCCTCACTTGTGAGTAAGGCAATAGACCGCGGAGGCGCCATACGCTCTGTAAGCTTCGTACACTTCGGCCTGGATATTCCCGCCTTTATCCTTAACGCTGCACATGCCTTTTACGGCGGCACTGACAAACCATCCATCTTCCTTTGATTTTGCTGACTTCGGCAGGAAATTTCCATTTTTCTCCACCTTGCCAAGGTGTTCTCCTGTCTGGTCTACGATTAACTCACCCGTGCCATCCACATGTGCGATCGTCGTTATGTTTGCGTTAGTAATAACTCCCTTTTTCGTCACGGCACCAAGGTGTTTACCCGCCTTGTCGGTGATCTTCCCCGAACCGTCAATCCTGGGAACCTTGGTGTTTTGCGCATGGGTAATCTGAATTGCGAGAACGAGTGCAAGCAAGCCTAACAAGATTCTCTTTGAAGTTTTCATCTTTTCTGCTTTTTCGGTTAAACGTTTTTAGTAAACTGTTCACTTTTCATGCTGGTTTTGATTTCACAATTTAATAATTGATTTTAAAGTTAACGCTTCTTGTAAGGAAATACTCGCGATTTTAATATTCTTTCTTTATGGATAGAAAAGCTTACGGATCATCTCATTGATGACTATCAAATATTTATTGCCCTTAATCTTAGGCTGTTTACAACTACTGAAACCGAACTTAAGCTCATGGCAAGGGCCGCCAACATCGGGCTTAGCAGCAATCCAAGAAATGGATACAACACACCGGCAGCAATAGGGATACCGATTACATTATAGAAAAAAGCAAAGAATAAATTCTGCCTGATGTTATGCATTACCTCCTTGCTTAATTTTCTTGCCCTGATAATTCCTTGCAGATCGCCTTTGACTAACGTGATCCCTGCACTTTGAATTGCTGCATCTGTTCCTGTACCCATCGCAATTCCTACATTCGCCTGCGCCAATGCCGGTGCGTCATTGATTCCATCCCCCGCCATGGCGACTACTTTATTATTTTGTTGAAGATCTTTTACTTTGTTGAGTTTATCGGCTGGGAGGTACTCTGCTTCATAACCGTCAAGGCCGAGTTCTTCAGCCACCACCTTGGCGGTCCTTTTATTATCACCTGTTAACATGATCACATTAAGTCCTTGCTGTTGCAATTCACGAATGGCGCTTTTTGAATTTTGCTTTATTGGATCACTCACGCTGATATACCCTGCCAGCTGGTTATGGATTATCACACACATTACTGTTTCACCCTTCGATTCCCGATCCTCTACCTCTTTCGCGTTGGCTTCCTCCAGATTAATGCCCTGAGCTTTGATCAGTTTTGCGTTGCCGATAGAAACCCTTTTCGCATTGATGGTACCGGTGATACCCTGACCTGTTATTGATTCAAAATGCTCTACGGGGTTAAGGGTAAGTTTCCTGTCTTTTGCTCCCTTCACGATTGCCTCTGCCAGCGGGTGTTCGCTACTGGTTTCCAGGGATGCTGCAATCAACAGTATTTCATTCTCGCTGATTGAGCTATTGAAAGTTTTTACTGATTTAAGTGAAGGCTTTCCTTCAGTAATGGTTCCAGTCTTATCAATCACAAGCACATCAACTTTTTCCATCTCTTCAATCACTTTTGCTTCTCTTATCAGTACCCCGGCCGTGGCACCCCGGCCGGTACCTACCATAATGGACATGGGTGTTGCCAGCCCCAATGCGCAAGGGCAAGCAATAATCAGAACAGTCACGGCATTGGCAAAGGCAAAAACAAATTTCGGGTCAGGTCCCCAAATGGCCCACACGGCAAAAGACAAAATCGAAATAAGTACCACGACGGGTACAAAGAATCTCGAGATCCTATCGGCCATATTTTGAATGGGTGCTTTTGACCGGCTTGCTTTATTAACCATATCTATTATCTGTGCAAGCAGCGTATCTGAGCCAATCTTCAAGGCTTTCATTTCAAAGCTGCCAGTTCCGTTCATCGTGCCCCCTATCACAGGATCACCTTCATTTTTCTCTACTGGCATGGGTTCTCCTGTAATCATGGATTCGTCCACGGCGCTGTGGCCTTTCATTATCTCACCATCCACAGGAATTTTTTCCCCGGGCCTAATTTTTAGAATATCATTTAATTCTACGTGTTCCAATGGGATTTTTTGTTCCTGACCATTTCTGATAACCGTGGCTTCCGGCGGAACCAAATTCAATAGTGCCCGGATGGCGCTGTTCGTTTGACCCCGTGCTTTCAGTTCCAACACCTGGCCTAATAAAATGAGTGTTAAGATTACAGTGGCTGCCTCGAAGTATAGATGTACGGCACCATCCATTTTAAATTGATCTGGAAATAAATCAGGAAAGGCCAAAGCGACGAGGCTGAATAAATATGCTGCTCCCGCCCCCAGCGAAATCAGCGTCCACATATTCGGTGACCAACGTAGCACAGAAAGGTATCCGCGCTTGAAGAAGTCGCCGCTGCAATAAACCAGGACGGGCGTTGACAAAATAAATTGGACCCAACCCCATGTGTTTCTTGTCGCTAATTCCGAAA
>JBGPGZ010000463.1:0-3859 GCA_041484175.1 Cyclobacteriaceae bacterium
CCCTGATGAATAAAGGACTCGAAGTAATAGAAGCAAAATGGCTTTTCGGGTTGAAACCGGAGCAAGTGGAGGTGGTCATCCATCCGCAATCGATTATCCATTCCCTGGTACAATTCGAAGATGGATCGATCAAAGCGCAACTCGGGATGCCCGATATGCGTTTACCCATCCAATTTGCCATGACCTACCCGGAAAGACTGAAAAGCGATTTTCCTCGATTTGATTTTGCCAATTACCCGGCCCTCACATTTGAGAAGCCGGATACGGAAACTTTTCGTAATCTTGCGCTGGCGTTTGATGCGTTGCACCGCGGGGGAAACATGCCGTGCGTGCTCAATGCCGCGAATGAGGTGGCTGTGGCCGAATTTCTAAAGGAAAAAATAGGTTTCCTTGAAATTTCGGCGGTCGTGGAACGATGCTTGGGCAAAATGGATTACATAGGCAGTCCTGCCTATGAAGATTATGTGAATACGGACAGAGAAACTCGAATTAGAGCACTTGAATTAATCAAATAATGGAAGGAATGATCATGACGGCCCAGCTTCTGCTGAGCCTTTCAATTTTAATTGTGGTGCATGAATGGGGACATTTCATCACCGCCCGGACGTTTAAGATCAAAGTGGAGAAGTTTTACCTTTTCTTTGATTTCCTCTTCCCAATGGCCAATGTGATGAATTTTTCGATCTTCAAATTCAAGAAAGGAGATACCGAATATGGAATGGGCTGGTTCCCGCTGGGGGGCTATGTGAAAATCGCCGGCATGGTAGACGAAAGCATGGACAAGGAGCAAATGAAGGCGACGCCGGAACCATGGGAGTTTCGCTCCAAACCCGCCTGGCAGCGACTCATTGTCATGCTGGGAGGAATTATTGTAAATGTCCTCGTCGGCATTACCATTTTTATCGGGATCACTTATTTGTTGGGAGATAAATACATTCCCATGAAATATGTGAATGAACACGGTGGAGTGCAGTCATTGGATTTGGGACAGCAGCTTGGGTTGCAAACCGGGGATAAGATTATCAAGATCAATGGCAAAGCATTTGACAAATTTGACGACCTGGCAAAGCCGGATGTTTTGTTGTCGCAAAATTCATATTACACTGTATTGCGCGGGAACGAGGAAGTAACGATCGCCATCCCTTCCGATTTTATTGAGAATTTTAATAAAAAGGAGGCGGGCGCCAATTTTGTGATCCCCCGGGTCCCCGCCATCGTCGCTATTGTCAAAAAAAATTCGGTGGCCGATCGCGCAGGATTGAGGCCGGGTGACCAGTTTGTTGAAGTTGCGGGTCGACCGGTGCTCTATTTTGATGAGATTGCTTCCGTGCTAAAAGGCTTTCACGGAGATACACTCAGTTTCAAAATAACCAGGAATGGACAAAGCCTGGGATTCAATGAATATTTCAAAGGAGAAAAACTTATTGGTTTTTCCAGGACCAATGAAATCATTCCCGAGAGTGAGCTGATAAAGGTGAGATATTCACTGGGTGAATCTGTATTTCTTGGCCCTGAGCGTGCCGTGGATGTCATTTTTGTTCAGCTCAAAGCATTCAAGAAAATATTCAGCGGGCAGATTTCATTTCGCAAGTCATTGTCAGGACCGATTGGAATGGCTCAGGCATACGGCGGGGTATGGGATTGGGAGCGCTTCTGGCGAATGACTGGGTTGTTGTCGATGGTATTGGCGTTTATGAATTTGCTGCCCATTCCTGCCCTGGACGGAGGTTATGTGATGTTTTTGCTTTATGAGATGATCAGCGGCCGCGAGCCATCGGAAAAGTTTTTTGAAAATGCCCTCAAGGTGGGCATGGCCTTGCTCTTGCTGTTGATGGTATTTGTATTTTATAACGACATCGCCAAGTTGTTTACAGGAGGCTAATCACGTAAGTTTCTCAGAAGGGAGTCCTTTGGACAAGTTCAAAGTTCCGGCCGTTTCCTTCGCGGCTTCTAAATAACTGAGTATTTCCATCAGGGCTAAAGCCCTTTCTAAAATACATCGCATTTTTGGTGAACGGCTTTACTCCCGGTAGATATCAAATTCCACCCTGCGGTTGAGTTGTTTGTGTTCGTCGGTGACTTCCTGAACAATGGGTTTGGAGCTTCCATAGCCAATGGCAGTGATTCTGGCAATATCGATTTTGAATTCGTTGACAAGATAATTCTTGATCGCATCGGCCCGCGCCTGGGAAAGTTTGAGGTTGGCATCTTCCCGACCTTGTGAATCGGTGTGACCGGAGATCCTGAGTTTGAGTTTTGGATGATCGATTAGGAAATTAGCCAGCCGGTCCAGGTCGGGTCGCATGACAGGAAGGATATTAGCCTTGCTGTTTTCAAATTCAACGGATTCAAAAGCAATTTTACTTTCCATCGGTGCCGCAACGACATTGATTTCCCGGTCGCCATCCAAAAAGAACTTTTCTTCGATGCGAAAGAAATCATCACCCTGGATGATGAGCAAATAATTTCGCTTGTTGATCAGGCTAAAATCAAAGGAACCATCCTCGCGCAAAAATTTGGGTGCCACTTCCACGCCCTGATCAAGGTCGATCACCGACACAATCCCCGTGAGTATCTTTCCAGTCTGACTTTTCAGTGTGCCTTTCAGTTGCGCTACGGCTTCTGGCTGAGCCTCCATGGGAACAGGAAATGAATAAAGGTCAAGATTTTTTGGTTCGCTTTCCGTTGACCGTGCATAATAGAGGTCCTGTGATTTGGAGTCAATGGTGAAATAGTATTCGCTGCCGGCACCATTCACGAGGGGTCCGATATTCTTGGGTTCGCTCCAGGTTCCACCCTGGTGATACGATTTATAAATATCGAACTCACCGAAATTAAGCGGGTGCCCGTTGGAACTAAAATAAAGAACATTAAACCGGTGATGAAAAAATGGACTTACCTCATTCTCCCGTGTGTTAATGATCGGGCCTGCGTTTTGTGCATTTTGCCAATTGCCTTTGCCATCTTTTATTGAAAAATAAATATCGGATAACCCAAATCCGCCTATGCGCGTGGATGCAAAAAAAAGCGTATCTCCACTATGAGAAAGTGAGGGGTGCGAATCCCAGCTGGTGCTGTTGATAGCTGGTCCAAGATTTTTGACGTCGCCCCAGGTGCTGTCGTTTTTAAGGGTGGCAAAATAGAGATCGCAGTTTCCCAAAGAACCCGGCGCGTTACAGCGTGAAAAGTACAAATATTTTCCATCAAGACTCAGGCATGCGGAACCCTCGTTGTACAAGGTGTTGATCGTTCTGAATTCTTCTGCTACTGTCCAGGAACCGTCTACTTTGATACTGAAGAACAGGTCTTCGTCATAAGTCCTTTCACGGTGTTCATTGCGTTTCGAAGTGAAGAGGAGAACATAGTCCGTGTTACCGACCGTAGGCCCATAATCTTCCTTCGGGGAGTTGATATTATTGCCCATATTTTCCAAAACGGCATGAGGCGGCTGAAGCGTATCGATTTCCTTCCGGTAGTCGACTAATTCATAATAATAATCCAAGGGCACATAATACTTTTTCTTATCGAGTTCGATGGAATCGTACTGTGCATAAATATCATCCATGTTGATGCCCTGCTGGTGATGTTTGAGGACAAGTTTGTAAAGCAAGATGGCTTCGCCCGGGGGACCGAATTTTTTGGAGAGCTTGGCCAGTCTCCAGATCATCGGCGTATTCTTGGTGAAGTTCTCGATTCCAAATTGGGTCACATATTCTCTGAGTGCGGTATAAAGCTCTTTCTCCTGGTTCAGCTGATCGAGTTGTTGGATTTCCCTGAATTTTCCGGCGTCATAATAATTCAGGACCTTGTTGACATTTGGAAAGCTGAATATGTCAGACTGTCTGTATGAAGTGATAGA
>JBGPGZ010000464.1:0-3849 GCA_041484175.1 Cyclobacteriaceae bacterium
GTCGACGAACATAAACCCCCTTGCGTCGGCACCCTCGTAAAAATCTACTTCTTTCCCAATCAAGTACATCATGTGTTTCTTATCAACATATACAGGAATGTCTTCAACGACGTAAGCAAGATCGGAATCCTTTTGCTTGTCAAATCCAATAATCAAGGAAACTCCTCCGCAACCACCACCGCCCCGCACACCCAGCCGCAGGCCGTAACCGGACGGAATATTTTTGGTTTGCATGATCTTGCGGATTTCTCCGGCGGCTTTGAGGGACAAGTTGACAGGTTGAACATGATCAAACATACGAACCTTGTTATTATTTACGTTAATTGTTTAAGGTAACTTTTAACAATGAACGATTAGCTTACCCTTCAAAATTACTTAATTTTAACATGAATTAGCTTTAATAAATTTATGGATACCCTTATTGAGTTTGGAAAGATTTTGATCCCTGCGTCCGTGGTGCTGTACGCCGTTTTTCTCACGGTACGGTCCTTTATTGCCAAAGAAATCGAGCTGAAAAGGCTGGAGGTGCGAAGCCGTAGCATCGAAACCATTTTACCCGCGCGGCTCCAGGCATATGAACGGATCACGCTGTTCTTAGAACGCATCTCCCCGCAAAATCTTTTGATGCGGCTGTCTGATTCAAACTACTCGGCACGCGATTTTCAAAAACTACTGTTGGATGAAATCCGCAATGAGTACAACCACAATGTGTCACAGCAGGTGTACATGGGCGAAGAAGTTTGGAACCTGGTAAAAAATGCAAAAGAAGACCTCATCATCATGATCAATGATGCTGCCTCCCAGATGACGGAAGGCTCGAAAAGTATTGACTTATCAAGGAAGATTTTTGAAATTGCATTAGACAAAAAGGTGGACCCCCTTGGCCACGCCCTCAGTGAGGTTAAGAAAGAAATACAGCAAACCTTCTGACCACCGACCGCTGACCACTGATTCATATGATTAACTGATTCCGCTGATAATGAAAACAGCACTCCTGGCCGGGGCCACAGGGCTCATTGGAAGTCAATTACTAAGCCTTTTGCTGGAAAGTGATCGCTATGAGAAAGTGATCGCCATTAGCAGGAGGTCATTGAAAACGGCTGACCCCAAACTTCACAACATCGTGTCCGGCCTGGATACACTGCCAAACTTCACGGACAAACTTCTCGCAGACGACGTTTATTGTTGTCTGGGCACGACCATACGGAAGGCAAAGACGAAGGGCGCGTTTCGTCAAATAGATTTTGAATACCCCGTTTTGCTGGCCAGCCTTTCCAAGGCGCAGGGTGCAAAGCAATTTCTCCTGGTATCTTCGCTGGGAGCTGATAAATCATCCTTCGCTTTCTACAACCGGATTAAGGGAGAAACGGAGGAAGCAATCGTCGCTGTCGGATTTGAAAGTTGTCACATCTTCAGGCCTTCCTTGCTGCAGGGACCGCGCAAAGAGCACCGTGCAGGCGAAGACGCTGCCAAGTGGTTTTTCGCAATCTTTGGTTTTCTGGTTCCAATAAAATATAAGGCGATTGAGTCGATCAAAGTGGCAAGAGCCATGCTGGCTTGCGCAGCCCTGGAACAAAAGGGAAATTTCATTCATGATTCGGGCGAATTGCAAACCTATACCGCTGATACCTATGATTTAATGATTTCGTTGATGAAAGTTGACCGCTGATACGACCGCTGATACCAATGATTAATTGATTTCGCTGATATTTAATACAACATGACCATAAAGGAAATAATTCAGCGGACAATCAGGGTGAAATTATCAGTGTCATCAGTTCATCGGTTGAATCAGTGGTCTCAGTTGAATCTGCGGTCTCAGTTAAATCAGCGGTCATGATTGCTGTTATTCAACGCGTCGCCCGGGCATCCGTGGAAATAGAAGGAAAGGACAAAGTGCAGATACAAAACGGCTTGCTGGTACTGGTGGGGATCGAAGATGCCGATCGGGAAGAAGACATTGAATGGCTCTCCAACAAGATTGTCAATTTACGGATATTCAACGATCGGGAAGGCGTGATGAACATAAGCGTTAAGGACAATGGCGGAGATATTCTGGTTGTCAGTCAATTCACCCTCCACGCCAGCACCAAGAAAGGGAACCGGCCTTCCTATATCAAAGCGGCAAAGCCGGAAATGGCCATTCCGGTTTATGAGGAATTCCTCAAAACAATAGAGATTGATCTTGGAAAAAAAGTCCAAACCGGCGCGTTTGGGGCTGATATGAAAGTAGCGCTCCTGAATGATGGCCCGGTAACCATCCTTATTGACACTAAGAACCGGGTTTAACGTGACACGATCGCCAATCCGATAAATAAGATGTTCGCGAGAACATACAGAGTGATTACTATCCTGGCGCCGGTCCGGTTTATTTTTTCAACCAATCCATTATTTTCCTTGTTCAGATATCGCAGGCAAATGGCCGAAACCACGAGGGTAGCAAAGATTCCCAGGAATGTGACGGTGTGCAGTGTGTCCACCAGCGTGAATGTCGAGGACTCGGGCAGCAAGGAGTCAATGATATATTTATTACCGACGGCGGCAAAAAGACCACCAACCGGGAGGCCAAAGCGTGGTTCCAATTCGGAAGGGTGGGGCGTGAAACTTATTATGGAAATAAGGAACGCAATGTACATTCCGATAAATATTTTCATGAAGAGCCCCAGGGCGTTGCGTTCAAGGTCCATCTCAACCAAAAAGGCAGAAAAATTCTGCTTGTCCTTTCCAGGACGGGAGTCGCCGAAGCCGGTTTCATAATCGTTGACCGTAGCGGAAACCTTAAAATGACGGATCGTCCATCCATCAATGGCTTCATCCTTGTCAAAATGACTCCCCTGTATATCAGGCACAAAAACCAACGCGTTGTTGTCAAACAAGGAATTTTCAATCTGAATTCTCAGATGCTGGCGGTCGAACGGGAAATCATGGACATTCCAATTCTCCTTCATCGTGGCCTTCATTTTCATCATCACCCACGCCTTTCCCAACAAGCTATCGCTGATGATCTGGGGATCGTCAATGGACTTTGCATTGGGAATATCCAATTGTTTTGAAAAATCAAAATCAGGATTGTTGTATAAGAACCACAGCCAGAAGCGGCATGTGTATTCCTTGTCGTGAAAGTTAATGTCGTGTACGCTGATGATGTAGGTGCCGATCTTGACCGAGTCAGGCTGGGCCTGTGTTGTGGCAACCAGCGCGACGGACAAGACTAAACAGCTGAAAGACCTTTTCATGAAAGAAATATAGTCCAATATAAAAAATAAATCTAAGTTTGGGTCCATCCTTGAATATGCGGTATTGTCAAAACCAACCCTTAATTTTGCAGCCTTAACATAAATCTATGTACAACATCCTTTTTCATACTCACTCCTATTTGCGCTATTTTGTTTTATTCTTGCTGGCGGCTGTGGTTGTAAGATCGTTGCTCGGATGGGTGAACAAACAACCCTTTGCAAAGATCGATAACAAACTTTCGTTGTGGCTCCTGATAGCTACGCACACGCAATTGTTGGCCGGGTTGATCCTCTATTTTGTAAGCCCGCACGTTCAATTTAATGGCACCACCATGAAAGATGCGGTCATCCGGTATTGGACGGTTGAACATTTCTCTATGATGATTCTTGCCATAACGCTGATCACGGTTGCCCGTATAACACACAAAAAATTATCAACCGATTTGGCCAAACATAAGCGTCTCTTTCTTTTGAATGGGATCGCGCTGCTGATCATTGTAACGGCGATTGTGTTGAGTGGACGGGGGCTACTTACCCCAACGAGCCTTCAGTAGCATTCCTTCTATAAAAAAAATACCGGCCCCGACCTTGGCATTTATTGGATGGCAGCAAC
>JBGPGZ010000465.1:0-3842 GCA_041484175.1 Cyclobacteriaceae bacterium
GGCACCACGCCGCCATATTTCCGGTGAACGTTTTGCGAGGCTATAACATTATTAAGTACCTTGCCGTTGCTGATAATGGCAGCAGCAGTCTCATCGCAGGAGGACTCAATCGCAAGGATCAGGGGATGCATTTTTTAGTGAATGAACTGGCAAGTTATCAAATTTCGGATTTACTGGTGGTTTAAGAAGGTAATACTCTACAGTCTTTATTTTCTGGTGATCTTTCTTGTCACCAGTTTTTCATTGCTTCAATTCTCCGGCGTGCAGACGGCTCTCACATCGCGGCTGGTGGGCAATTTCTCGGCGATCAGCGGTTTTGATATTACGTACGACAAATTCTATTTGGTCTGGTGGGACCGTCTTGAAATTGAGGGACTGCGCGTTGTCGATCCTGCCAAAAATGTCATGATTGCCGCCGAACGGATCCAGTTGAATTTCAGCCTGAGTACCCTGTTGGCAAATCATGACATCAACCTGGACGGAGCCACACTTCGGGGAGGCCAGGTAAATCTTGTCAAGATCATGGGCGCGAATTCCACCAAAGAACTTAATATCGATGTGTTGGTGGCGGAGATCAATAAACAACTTGCCTCCGGGAGCGGCAGCGGCGGCAATGGAGGAAAAATAAACATCGGGGAAATCGTACTCGACCAATCCGCTTTCTCTTACAACGACACCGATCACGATTCAATTGCGGAAGGATTTGATTACTATCACTTCCGGGTGGGAGTTCCCGACGGCGAAGTGGAAGATTTCAAGATCATTGGCGATACCATCCAGCTTCAGGTCCGCTCCCTGGTGGCCCAGGAACAAAAAACGAAACTCGACATCAAAGAACTTCAAACTTTCTTTCGGTACTCAAGGACGGGAATGGAATTTCTGCACATGAATTTGTTGGCGGGCAAAAGCGTCATTACGGACTCGGTGGTCTTCAGCTACCGGGATCCGACGGCCTTTAGTGATTTTAATGAAAGAGTAAATTTTAGCGCCAAACTCAAAGACACCGTGATTGATCCTGAAGATCTGGCCCTCTTCGCTCCACAGGTTAAGGCGCTTGGACAGCCCCTTCACCTGGCTGGCAACCTGGATGGAAAAGTCACCCGTTTCACCTATCACCATATGCGCGTCGGCATTGGCAGGACGGTCCTCACCGGTCAACTCGACATGGACGGCCTGCCATCTGTGAATGAAACATTCATCAACCTTAATTTAAAGGAGGCAAGCATTGCCATGAATGACTTACGCTTTCTTTTTCCAGAAGACATTTATGAGAAGTTGGAACCCTTCGGAAGCTTTCGTGTCAAGGGAGCTTTCATTGGGTTTATTAATGACTTTGTTGCCAATGGCGACTTCAACACGCAACTAGGCAAAATAAAATCGGACATCAATCTGAAAGTTAAGGAGGGCAAGATCGAGGAGTCCACTTACCGGGGAAACCTGGAACTTACGGAATTTGATTTGGGAGCTTACTTCCAGGACACCATTAATTTCCAAAAAGTTTCTCTCAATGGGCAGATCAATGGAAAGGGGCTTACTGAAAAAACTGGCAATTTCTTATTGAATGGAAAAATCAGTTCAATCGGGCTTCGCAACTATAATTATTCTAACATCACCACCAATGCTCAATTCGCGAGCCAGCTATTCAACGGAAAATTCACCATCGACGACCCGAATTTAAAATTCAGTGCAGCGGGCTTTATTGATTTCCGGCCGGGCCAGCAGGTGGTAAGAATCAAAGCAAACCTGGATACGGTTTTATTCAAGGAGCTCCATCTTTCAAGGAAGATGATTTCCATCCGCTCCTATATGAATATCGACACGCGCGGTCTTCAATTAGACAGTCTGTTCGGAAAGGCCGTCTTTAAGAACCTGACTTTTGCCTATGACGATGAAACGGTTCATTTTGATTCCATCCTGTTGATCTCCAGCTCGGCCAATCATGCCCGGAAATTGACTTTGCAAAGCTCCCTGGTCGATCTCAATCTAGAAGGAAATTATTATTACTCGACCTTGTTTCAGGATGTCAGTACGCTGTTTCATGAGTTCTATCTCAACCTGAGAAATGACAAGAGTGCGATCGCCGCTTATTATGCAGGGAAGCGGAAAAGATCACAGGAGTATAATGTCGCATTCCAGATAAAACTGCGCGATGTCAATCCGCTGGCCAATCTCGTCGACCTGGACTTGCGCGTATCGAAGGGCATTTCTCTGGAGGGAAACTTCTCTAACGGATTCACTTCGATGGTCAATGCCAATATGCAAATTGACAGCCTTGTGTGTGCAGGCAAACTTTTTCTGGGCAGCGAGGTCGAATTCAGTGGATCCAAGATCCGCGATAGCACCGATGTGTTGGCGGCTATAACAGTGACCTCGGCGCACCAGGCTATTTCACCCGCCTTTAAAACCAAGAACCTCCTCGTCGAAGGCATTTGGAACGGCGACCACGTGGACCTCGGTATCGACTTTGACCAGGAAGGGTACAACAACCTGGTACGGCTAAAATCAGAAATAGATTTTCTTCAGGACAGTACGCAAATAAAAATTCTACCCTCGCGGATAAAGGCGCTCGAACGGGAATGGATCGTGAATCAGAAGAACTATACGATGATCGATGGCAATGAATTGTCAATTCATCATTTGGAGATCCATGACGCAAACCAATCCATTCTACTCGACGGCAGGATCTCGGAACTGCCGGAGCCCGCATTGAAGTTGTCGGTCGCCAATCTTAACCTGGATATCATCAATACCCTGAGCACGGAGAAATTTGCCGGGACCATAAACGGTGATTTGACTGCGCGCGATTTATATCACGAGCCATATTTGCAAAATGATATCGCTGTCGACAGTTTGGCCGTCAATGGGTTCCTGGTCGGTGATATTACCGGCACCAACATCTGGAACCAGCAGAAGGATCGCTTTGACATCAACTTCTTTATCGACCGGCTTGGAAAGCGAACCATCAACCTGGGCGGGTATTATGATCCGAATGAAAAGAAAAGTCCACTCAACATCACGGCCAACCTACAAAGTGCCAACCTGAAAATTATCGAACCGATTTTGCGGGGAATTTTCTCGCAAATCGGCGGCACGCTGACCGGAGACTACTCGATCACCGGCACATTCGCCGAACCTCAAATAAAGGGAGAGGGCAAAGTGGCGGATGGCCAAATCATGATTGATTACCTGAAAACGCAGTATACCTTTACAGGGACGCTGGGGATGACACCGAACCAGATCATCTTGAAGGATTTCAAACTGACCGATGCTGCTAAAAATAAGGCTACCCTGAACGGCTATCTTGCCCACCGGCATTTTTCACAAACGCGCATCAACCTCGATGGCACCTTTAAGAATTTTCAGGTGCTCAATACGACGGCCAAAGACAACAACTTGTTTTATGGTCAAGGTTATGCCACGGGCGATCTGAATATTTTTGGCCCCCTGGCGAACATGAAGATCTCGGCACAGGCGCGTTCTGAAAAGAACACAAAAATCTACATCCCGATCAACGGAACGGAAAGTGTTGAGAAAAAGGACTTCATCAATTTCACATCCTTTACGGACAGTGTGTTGGTAAAGACCAGGAAAAATAAACCAAAGGAAAAAGTGGAGCTTTCCGGTATTACCATGGACCTCAACCTGGACATCACACCGGATGCCTTCGCGGAAATTATTTTTGACATCAAGTCCGGTGACATCATTCGCGGGCGTGGAAACGGTGATATCAAATTACAGCTTGATACCAAGGGAGAATTCAATATGTTCGGTTTGATTGAATTCACGGAGGGGGCTTATAATTTCACCTTGTACGATATCATCAACAAAGAATTCTCCATCAA
>JBGPGZ010000466.1:0-3840 GCA_041484175.1 Cyclobacteriaceae bacterium
CAACTAGCTAATCAGACGCATGCTCATCCACAACCTCCTCAGATTTAATCACTCTGTGATGCCACACCGTGATCTCATGGAGGGTTAATTCCCCTTTCGGGGAGCTATCCTCCTGTTGCGGGTAGATTGCATACGTGTTACGCACCCTTACGCCACTCTTGGTGTAGTATTGCTACCACACTTACCGTTCGGCTTGCATGTATTAGGCCTGCCGCTAGCGTTCATCCTGAGCCAGGATCAAACTCTCCATAGTATCTCTTCTAAACAGTTTACCTCAGACTCTTCGCCCAAAATATCCTGCCGGGCAGCTTCCAGTTCATCGCCTCTCGGCTAATCCCTTTGCTACCCTACTTCTTTTTACCCGGTCTCATTGTTCTTGTCCTGGAACTAACCTCCCGGTCAGCTCCCTTTTTAAGAATCAACTCGCCTCAAACCTCCATCGGCTTGAAGCGGGTCCGCTATCAATTTCCATCTATTCAAAGAACGTATAGATCTCCCCGGATTTGCCCATATCAATTCGATACAAACCCCTCCAGTTCAATCAATTCGCAGTCAAAACCATTGAAATACTTGTTTCCGACCGAAACAACCTCCTTCTTTTAAAAGGGAGTGCAAAGATAAGGGGCAAAGAGGTTTCTGCAAATAGTTGCTGGAAAAGTTTTTTGCCGGAATAGGGCCGGCAAAGAGGAATCTTACGGTTTTGATTTCTTATAAAGCGGCATAGAACTGCAAGCTTCTCCATACATGATGCTTGCGGCAAGTGGACGCAAGTATTGGATGGCATCCACATATGCCGAAGCAGGAACTTCCACCTTACTGCACCCTTTGATCACCACTTTAGCATCACGGTATTGTTCCCAGTCAATATTGGAAAGCGCCTCCCGGAAAAGCAACGACTCCAACTCGGATAGGTTTCCAAAAATAACTTTCCCCGCAAAAGGCTGAAGGGATACCGACAACAGCATATAGGCCCAGGTTGGAACAACCGCTTCGGCCGTACAGGTGATCGCGATCAGCTTTCCCGTGTATTGAGACCAATCGTGCGACCTGATGAAATCCCGAAAGCTCTTTTCCTTCAGGATCATCCCTTGAAAGAGCTGATCTTTAATGTCAAACAGGATGCGCTCACCCGGCATATAAAATTCCTCCAGATCGATTGAAACCAACGAGCTTGCGGCGACGCGATTGACAATTTCTTTTTCCATGGCTCATTTCCCTGCCCAGGGATCAAGGTTTGATTCTCAACTTGTTAAACTCCCAACACAATTAGACGGATTTTGGTTTTTTTACTACAAAATCTTTCAGATAAAAGGGTTCGAAAGCAGAAAGGTCTTCAATTAGGTTCGCCTCAAATTTCGTGAACGCAAGTTCTCCGAGTCTGCCAGCCGAAGGAACGATGCCATCGATAAACCTGGCGTTGGGGTGGTCGATGATCGCCCGGCACTTTCCTGAACCATTGCCAAAAAATGAAACTACGCCTTGATCCAACAAATTGCGAAAGCTAAGTTCTTCGATGACCCTTGCAGAAGTGGGTTCCAGAATCTTTAGCGTCGCATCGGTAACAAGACAGTAGACTTCCATTCTTCTTGCATCGAGCATGGGGCATAGCATGGCATGTTGAGAATCAACACCCTTCATCTGGTAGGCCATCAGTTCTAATGTATTGACAGAAATCAACGGTATATTCCGCGCAAAGCAAATGCCCTTGGCGGTCGCCACTCCGATCCGTAAGCCGGTATAGGAACCTGGACCTGCAGAAATTGCGACAGCTTCAATTTTCTGGATGGGAACCCCGCACAATTTATGGAGGTCATCGATGATCACTGCCAGCTTTGATGATGCGGACTGAGCCACGTACATTTCAGTGCACGCCAGGATTCTCCCGTTTTCATGCAGCGCTGCCGAACAAATTGTTGTGGAAGTCTCCAGGCTTAGCAGCAAGGCCATTAATGCGAGGAAAGAAGTTTCTTGCAGGCAACGGAATCCGACAGCACTTTGTTGGCTTCCAGAATTTCAGGATCGCGGTCCAACGCAACTTCGGCCTGGCCGGCCTCCAGCCGGTAGTGAAAGGAAATTTGCTGCTCCATCACAAGGGATATCTCATCCTTAAAACGCACAAAATCCGTAGCCCGGTTTTGTTCAATCTTTGATTTGAGGGCGTTGAGTTGCACCTGGAGTTCATTGTAAGATCGCTCGCTCCTGGCAGTGGCAATCAGATCTTCTGTTTGTTTCTCCATATCCGTACTATATGAAAAATTCTTCTCTTTGAGCCAGCTAACAAACTTCGAATACGCTGCGTCCGTGAGCTTAAAATTTTTCATTGTTTCGGGCACGTCCGGATGCTCACCGCAGTATTTGGTGGCGTACTCAAAAATCAGACCGTCTGAAACCAGTTCTGAAGTAACCGCACCCAAAAGTTCAATTTTTACAGCGACATCCGGATCCAGACCGGCGCCATCGTACACAGCGCGGCCAGCCTTGGTTTTAAACTCGGTCCTCAGGGAATCCGGAAATTTTTCGACCGTTCCGTCATTTTTGCGATGCGCGTAGTCCAGCGCCTGAATGCAGCGCCCGCTGGGAATGTAGTATTTGGCAGTCGTAATTTTAAGTTGGGCATTATAGGAAAGTTGTCGCGTCGTTTGCACAAGCCCTTTTCCAAATGTTTTCTGCCCTACCAAAATGGCGCGGTCGTAGTCTTGCAAGGACCCGGCAACAATCTCGGATGCCGATGCGCTTCCCTGGCTGGTGAGAACGGCGAGGGGAATTTCGGTGTCAACCGGATTATTCAGCGTTGTGTATGACTTATTCCATTCCTGTACCTTGCCTTTTGTGTTTACTACTTCCAATCCTTTGCGAATAAAGATGTTAACGATATTGACTGCCTCATACAGGAGGCCGCCCGGGTTATCGCGCAAGTCTAGAATAATTCTCCTGGCCCCCGCCCCTTTTAGCTTAACCACGGCATCTTCGACTTCTTTTGCCGCACCGGGCGTAAAATCATTTAGCTTGATATAACCGGCGTCCTGGTTCATCATTCCTTGATAGACCACATTGCTGATCTTGATTTTTTCGCGGCCGATCGTAAAATGCAGATCTTCTTTCTGGCCGGATCTCCGGACAACTATCTCTACGGTGGTTTTGGGTTTGCCCTTCAGCAAAGCACTCGTTTCGGCAGTGCCTTTTCCCAGAACACTTTTTCCATCGACTGAAATCAATTCATCTCCGACACGAACGCCGGCTCTATGGGCAGGGAAACCTTCATACGGTTCCGTTACAACGGTCTTTTTATTTACAATGCCAATCAATGCCCCGATCCCCGCATATTGTCCGGTCGTTTGGATGCTGAATGCTTCCATGTTTTCTTCAGGTATATAGTCTGTATAAGGATCCAGCGATTCAAGCATGCCGGAAATACCGGTGTTGATGAGCTTCTTCGGATCTACCTCATCCACATAATATGCGTTGACTTCTTTGAAAAGGGTAGCAAAAATATCAAGGCTCTTGGCAATATCGAAGTATCTTTCCCCTGGGCCGGAGAACGAGAGCAAGGTCAGTGAACCAATAACAAATACAATGCAGACGATCTTAATCTTTCTTCTCATGTCCTTTCCATTGAAACCGTTCAAATGTAAGCGGCAATTTTTCGTGAATTACCGGGGATGACTCTATTCCTTTTGCAATGTAAATATACGCAATGAGCCATTTTCCCGAAGAATTGATTTTCGACTTATGAAGTCGGTAGGCCTCCCGGATACGCCTTTTGATGGTATTGCGGTCTACGGCCCTTTTGAAATTCCTTGCGGATACGGTAATGAGGACCTGGTGTACAGGATACTGCGG
>JBGPGZ010000467.1:0-3820 GCA_041484175.1 Cyclobacteriaceae bacterium
ATTTTGGGTATTGAATGGCGAGGGTGTTAACGGACTGAATGGCTTACAACAACAGTTCGTAGACTCCCATTTCAACGTGAAGGAGCGCTATGACTTTTTTGCAGCATCTGCGGTCTTATATTCAATGAAGTAGCCCTTAATAGATCGAAGCATAAACCAAGACATTGAAAATATTATTCATATTGGGAACTCGGCCGGAGGCCATAAAACTTGCTCCCCTTATCCGGGAATTTAAAAGTGATGCAACCTTTACTACAAAAGTTTGCGTCACCGCTCAGCACCGGCAAATGTTGGATCAGGTGCTTGACTTCTTTGACATTGTCCCGGACTACGATTTGAATATGATGAAAGACAACCAAACGTTGTTTGATATTTCAGCCATTAGCTTGAAACTCCTGGAGCCCGTACTCAATGATTTTCAGGCCAACGTTATTTTTGTTCAGGGGGACACGACGACCGCTTTTATTGGCGCCCTGGCAGGTTATTATAAGAAAGTCAAGATAGCCCATATCGAAGCCGGGTTAAGGAGCCGTAATCTATACTCACCGTTTCCGGAAGAAGGTAACAGGAGACTGGTTTCCCAGGTGGCCACCTATCACTTTGCGCCAACGGAAAGTTCGGCTGATAACCTCTATTCGGAAGGAATTAAGGATCACGTGCATGTCGTGGGAAATACGGTAATCGATGCCTTGTTCTTAGGGTTGGACATCATTCACAAGCGGGGGGAAACTTCTTTTCGTGACGCCTTCGGGGAGATCGATTTTTCAAAGAGAATAATGCTTGTCACGGGCCATCGGAGGGAAAGTTTTGGGGAGCCATTCTTGAATATATGCAATGCCATCGCGGATATTGCCACCCAATTGAAGGATGAAATTGAAATTGTATACCCGGTGCATTTTAACCCAAATGTACAGAAACCAGTTAACGAAATATTAAAGGGTATTCAAAATGTCCACCTTATCGAACCTTTGAGTTACCCTTACTTGATATGGCTGATGAATAAATCATATCTTGTATTAACGGATTCAGGTGGAATCCAGGAGGAAGCTCCTTCCCTGGGTAAGCCCGTCTTGGTTATGCGTGAAGTGACGGAGCGGATGGAGGGTGTGACGGCCGGCAATGCCAGGTTGGTGGGCTCAGACAGGAAAAAAATTGTAAATGAAGTGACCGAACTTTTTGCCAGTCAGGCTGCGTATGAGAAAATGACAAAAGTTGTAAATCCTTATGGAGATGGGAAATCGAGCGAACGGATTATTAACATTATTAAGAAAGGGTGAATAAGAATATAAAAGTCGTGATGATGGGGCTTGGCTACATTGGCCTTCCCACGGCCGCGTTGATAGCGGGAAAAGGAATCAGCGTGCTGGGCGTTGATATAAACAAAGAAACAGTCGATATTATAAATCAGGGGAAAATCCATATTGTTGAACCTGACCTCGAAGGACTGGTCAATTACGCCGTAACGCATGGCTTTCTTAGAGCGCACACAAAACCATCCAGGGCCGATGTTTTCCTCATTGCCGTACCGACACCATTTAAAGAAGGATATGCGCCCGATCTTGCCTTTGTGGAATCCGCTGCGAATATGATTGCACCTTTCCTTGAAAAAGAGAACATCGTCATTCTTGAATCTACAAGTCCTGTTGGGACAACCGAGAAAATGGCTGACTGGATATTTTCGGCGAGGCCCGAATTACGGGATCAAATCTATGTTGCCTATTGCCCTGAACGGGTTCTTCCCGGCAAGATTATTTTTGAGCTTGAAAACAATGAACGTGCCATTGGAGGATTAAATAAGCTTTCTTCCGATAAGGCAGCCGCCTTCTATTCCCTATTTGTAAAAGGAAGCCTGCATAAAACAAACGCCCGGACGGCTGAAATGTGCAAGTTGGTCGAGAATTCTTATCGCGATACCAACATTGCTTTTGCAAACGAACTTTCCATGATTTGCGACAAAGCCGGTGTCAATGTTTGGGAATTAATTGAATTGGCAAACAAGCACCCCCGGGTAAACATCCTCACCCCCGGCCCGGGAGTGGGTGGACACTGCATCGCCGTTGATCCCTGGTTCATCGTACATGACTTTCCCGCCGAAAGTAAAATTATCCGAACTTCCAGGGAAGTGAATAATCACAAACCAGATTGGGTCATTGAAAAAGTTCGAAGGGCAGCCAGCGACTTTTTCTCAAAAATGAAAAGAGAACCCCTTATTGCCTGCATGGGACTCGCATTCAAGCCCGATATTGACGATTTAAGAGAATCTCCGGCATTGGAAATTGCAGAAAAGTTGCTAAACGAGAATTTCAAGGTCATGGCGGCGGAACCAAATCTTGAAAGATCCGCGAAAATTGCCCTGGTTGATTTTGAGGAAGCCCTGGACAAGGCCGACATTGTTTTGTTTTTAGTAGCACATAAACTGTTCAAGGCAATTGATCCAGCAGCTTTGAAAGGCAAATTGGTGCTTGACGTTTGCGGCGTATTCAAGCGATAGGTATGTTACAGGCCATAGTAAAGAAGGGAAAAGTCATTGCGGAGGATATTCCGGCTCCGGTAGTATCCCGGGGTGCCGTATTGATCAAGGTGGTCAATAGTTGTATTTCTGCCGGGACAGAAATTGCAGGGGTCAAGAGCAGTGAAAAATCCCTCATCCGAAAGGCATTGGATCAACCCGAAAAAATCAAGAAAGGGTTGAACATGGTCCTGCAAGACGGACTCCGGAACACCTATGAAAAAATAAAAGGGACCATCGAAGCCGGTTCAATCACTGGTTACTCGATTTCGGGTGTGGTCATTGGAATCGGAGAGGGGGTTGTAGGATTCGAAGTCGGGGATCCTGTAGCGGCGGCCGGGGCGGGTTTGGCCAATCACGCGGAATACGTCGATGTTCCACAAAACCTGGTTATGAAAATGCCGCCAGGCATGGATTTCAAGAGCGCGAGCACTGTAACGCTTGGTGGAATTGCGCTCCACGGTGTAAGAAGGTGTGATCTGAAACTGGGAGAATTTTGCGTGGTTTTTGGTGCCGGAATTCTCGGCCTGCTCGCGGTCCAGATGCTGAAGCTTTCCGGATTACGTGTTATCGTCGTGGATCTTGACGAGAGAAGGCTGAAAATTGCGGAAGACTCCGGAGCAGAACTCATAATAAACCCCCAAAAAGAAAAAGTAGTAGATACGGTAAGCAATTACACCGGAGGTCACGGCGCCGATGCCGTTCTTTTTACGGCGGCAACATCGAGCAGTGAACCCATCTCCCAATCCTTTCAGCTCTGTAAGAAGAAAGGCAAAGTCGTATTGGTAGGGGTGGCAGGACTGCAGATCAACCGGGAAGATATGTATGCCAAGGAATTGGATTTTATGGTTTCCACTTCCTATGGTCCTGGTCGATACGATCCCAATTATGAACAAAAGGGATTGGACTATCCCTACGCCTACGTGCGATGGACGGAAAACAGGAATATGACAGAATACCTGCGATTGGTGAATGCCAACCTAATACAAGTGGAACAGCTGGTGGAAAACATATTTCCGATCACCAAAGTGGAGGAAGCATTCCAATTATTGAGCTCAGAAAATAAGCCTCTCATGGTTCTTTTGGATTACGGCTTACCGGCCAAGGAGCTTACCGGGTACCTTCATCACCCGCGAAAGGTCGTCGTCTCCCGCAAACCGGTCAATTCGGAATTGATACGTGTTGCACTGGTGGGAACGGGATCATTCGCGGTCGGTATGCACTTGCCTAATTTAGCCAAGCTGAAGGATAAGTATATACTTCATGCTGTTATGAACCGGACGGGCCATAGGGCAAAAGCGATCGCGACCG
>JBGPGZ010000468.1:0-3812 GCA_041484175.1 Cyclobacteriaceae bacterium
AGCCCGGGATGACATTTCATAGAAGAACGTTCTTTATCGCGATAATACTAAATCCTCCATATTCGGCCTGGCAAGATACACCACATAAGATCCTTGTTCATCCGATATTGCATTAACTATTACTTTATTCTCTCCCTGCTTTACCGTTACTTCCTTCCAGTCGGCAGGTACATACGTCTTTAGCGTCAATGGCAGGTTGTACATTTCTTTATCAAGCACGTGATCAAGGGTAAGAATAATTCTCTCACCTCTCTCCTTTATGACAATTTTCGCATTCATTCGCTCCCGCATATATTTGGTCACATCCCTGAACGTTGCGATCCAGAGCTTGTCTTCCTTTTCTTTCATATATCGGAAATATTCTTCGAGTTCTTGATGAGGTTTTGCTTCCCAACCAATGCCATCTACACCATGAAAGGTCAGGACAAGCCAGACGTTATCATGCACCAAAACCGTGTCAACCCATGATTTCATAATTTCCACGGAAGTCTTTGTCAGCGGACCCCTTTGCCATTGTACATATTCTTTTGAAGTTAAGCTTGGTGTTATCACACTACCACGATTGAGTTCTGCGAGAAATGACTCCGGCATGCGGTTGCGCAAAGCCGGATGGATTTTTAGCGCATATTCCATCACACGCTCATTTTCTGTTCCAAAGGGGCATTCAGCGGAGAAGGTATGCTCCGGCCCCAACTGTTTCAGGAGTTCCGCTTTGCCTTGCTCCACTTCATAAAGCAGGTTCTTCTCATCCATGGCGGCAAGGCGCGGGTGGGAAACCGTATGGTTCCCAAACTCATGCCCTTGCGACGCAAATTCTTTTATTTCTTTCCAGGTGATCACATCGTTACCAGAATGGGAAGGGTTTTTATTTTGTATGCTGGATTTTCCGCTTCTCGACCTGCCATAAGCCTCATCGATTATTTGGTAAGCAGCAGATATTTTTCCTTCTTCGAATGATTGACCGGCGCGCGTATGGTAATCCATCGGTTTTTCTATGTCTAAAAAGCGAACAGCCGAGGCGCGTTCAAAAAAGTTTTCTTTGTTGGTCGGCACATGCGTGGTTTCCTTTATTATTTCTCCCACGGGTCTCCCCAGGAATTTGGCAGTGAATTCAGAACCCGGAATATTCCCTGTGATGATAAAAAATGTTGCTTTAAACTCCAGCGCATTCAGGATCGGTAGCGCTTGCCGAAACTGATTGATTGATCCGTCATCCAGGGTTATCGAGATAGCTCCAGTTTTTCCATATTGCCAAGCCGTGATTTCAGTATCACCGGGTTCGTGTTTGGGTTTGGAACATGAACCGAGCACGATGAGAACAGACAGGGCTACCATTACAATTTTGCGCATGGTCGATAATTTTGGCGACTATAAAGTTATCAAATTGATTTCAGTCGTGTTGATTAACATGAGTTTTTCGGAAATAGGTTTCTGTTTATCTACAAGTTATTGATTTGCAACAAAGTATTGCGATAAGCGGGGCTTAAGTTTTTATAGATAATAACTCTTTCAGATTAGTTCAGGGCTGAAGCCCATCTGAGATCGTTCATTAATAACCCCGGCCTTAAGGCCGGGGTTAAAAAGCCATGGATACTAACAAGGGCTTTAGCCCTGAAATCGTTCTCAGTTATGTAGAAGACACTGAGACACACAGAATTTGTATTCCTTAGCGGCTTGCTACCTGCGGCAATGATCCCTTCCTTGCAACATAGACAGTCTTGATGGCATAATCCGAAATGGCTCAGCGTCATCATCGGGGCAAGGCAAAAGACATAATATACCCGGAGGGATTTTGTTTATCCCCGCCTACGGAAATTGCTATATATTGTTTTCCATCGCTTATGTATGTGCATGGGGTTGCATTTGCAACAGCCGGAAGGGCAACTTCCCACAACAATTTGCCATTCTCCTTATCCAATGCGCGGAATTTCTTATCGCGTGTGCCCCCAATAAATACAAGCCCGCCGGCCGTTACAATAGGGCCGCCATAACCTTCTGAACCGGTTGGAGGCGCTCCTTTTTCCTGTAACTCAATATGATTTCCCAGGATTATTTTCCATAGATATTCTCCCGTATGAAGATTGATGGCATTCAATGCTCCCCAGGGCGGTTTGATCGACGGGCGACCCTGATTATCTGTAAAATGGGTAAAGGCAGTTATATTCAGATATAAAGAAGAAGTATCCGACGATTTAGCTCCATGTCCATCGTCTGCCCGGGATGTCCGATTACTATGGATCTCAAATAAATCGGCGTCACTACGAGAGGTCCTCTTATTGCTCATTTCGTATAAATAGGCGATGATGGCATCTTCCTTTCCCTTGATGATGCTCGAAAATCCAGGCATCCTTCCGCCGCCTTGTGTTATTTTTTTCAGGGCAGCCTCTTTTCTCATGTTGCGTTGAAGGCCCAGCAAGGATGGAAAGACAGGTTCATCACCTTTTCTGTCTCTTCCGTGGCAGGTGGCGCAGTAATTCATGTAAAGCCTCTTCCCCTGAATATAGGCTGACTCTTTTTCGGAATTCTTTTCAGCATCTATTTTTTTCAGAAAGTCAATCTCCGGCGAGTCGGAGGATTTTACATAAAGCACGCCCGTAGCCGGATCAAATGCCCCACCTCCCCAATTCGATCCACCCCGGGTTCCGGGAATCATCAATGTACCACGGAGGTCGGGCGGCGTAAACAGTCCTTCATATCGCAGTGAATTGAATTTTGCAAGCAACGAATCGTAAGCGCCGGATGAAAAACTGGTCAAGTCTTCCTTTGCCATGAATTGACGTGCATAGGGTACAGGCTCCAGGGGAAACGGCTGGGTTGGCCAGGCCTCCTCCCCGGGCACATTGGAGGGGGGGACTTTTCTTTCCTCGATCGGAAACAAAGATTCGCCCGTTTCACGGTTGAGCACAAAGAGAAACCCCGACTTTGTCGTTTGCGCCACGGCATCTATTCTTTTTCCATCACGCTCAACCGTGACTAAATTGGGAGGAGCAGGCAGATCGTAATCCCACAAGTCGTGATGGACGGTTTGAAAATGCCATAGATACTTTCCCGTCTTCGCATCCAGCGCGACAACACAATTGCCATACAAGTTTGCTCCCTTCCGGTCTCCTCCATAAAAGTCATAAGAGGGAGAGCCCAGCGCCAAAAAGACCATGCCCCGTTTCTTATCAAGACTCATGCCCGACCAGTCGTTCACGCCACCGGCATATTTCCACGCATCTTTGGGCCATGTGTCATATCCGTATTCGCCAGGTTGAGGAATCGTGTGGAAGGTCCAGACCAGTTTACCGCTCCGGATATCATAGGCGCGGATATAACCAGGCTGTGCGCCGTATAATTCTGAAACCTCGGCCCCCATGATCAACAAATCACCGTAGACAATGCCGGGAGATGTAGGTATTACAGAAATTGATTCAGGGTCGCCGAGAAGCCCAACATTCATACTGACTTTTCCGCTCATGCCAAATTCACGAACTGGTTTTCCCGTTAGGGCATCATGAGCAAAAAGGTGGTCGCCTGCCGTGTAGAGAATCCGTTTGTCATTTCCGGTTTCCCAATAAGCGACACCGCGGCTTACTCCGCCGCCTTCCCCTCCGTAAAAAGGATCAAACGACCAGATTTGGTTGCCCGTGCTTGCGTTGATGGCATATACCCTGTGCCTGGCGGAAGTTGCATACATAATGCCATCGATGATGATGGGATTGCACTCACTGTTTCCTTGTCTTGCATCTTTCCGGGCATCGTTTGGACTGAATGTCCATGCCAACCGCAATTGATTTACATTTTGTTTATTGACTTGTGTAAGTTCCGAG
>JBGPGZ010000469.1:0-3806 GCA_041484175.1 Cyclobacteriaceae bacterium
CTGGAGTAATTCCTTACTCCTTGAATTCTCCGCTTTTTTCAGATTATGCCTTTAAAAAGCGATTTATCAAAATCCCGCAAGGCACAAAAATAAAGTACAGCCCTTACGATGTTTTCGAATTCCCGGAAGGAACGACCCTGATTAAAAACTTTTACTACCCCGAGGACTTTAGGAAACCGGAAGAAAGAATTCGCATCCTCGAAACGCGGCTATTGATCAAGGAAAAGTCGAATTGGAAGACGTTGCCTTTTGTTTGGAACAAAGAACAAACCGAGGCCTTTCTGGACGTGGCCGGGCGGAGCATGGAAATCAGTTGGACTCATTTTGATGGATCCGCCAGGAAAGTCAGCTATTCCGTACCCAACACCAACCAGTGCAAAGCCTGCCATCTCCGGGGCGACCGGATCTTTCCGATTGGACTCTCAGCACGACAACTGAATGCCGACTACCCTTATTCCGACGGGCCAAAAAACCAGCTTGTCTATTGGAGCGAAAATAATTTGTTGGAGGGCCTTCCATCTCAGGGGACTGTGCCTAAGTTGGCCTCGTACTCCGATACACAAGCGCCTGTCGATCTGCGTGCGCGTGCCTGGCTGGAAGTGAACTGTTCCCATTGCCACCGGTCCGACGGCCCCGCCAGGAACAGCGGCCTTCACCTGTTGGCAGACATTACCAACCCGGCTGAATATGGTGTGGGTAAGGCTCCCGTGGCTGCAGGCAAGGGAACGGGAGGACGTTTGTTTAGCATTGTACCGGGAAAGCCGGATGAATCGATTCTCCAATTCCGCATAGAATCCACCGACCCGGGCACGATGATGCCGGAACTTGGAAGAAAACTTCAGCACGAAGAAGGTGTGAGACTGGTCCGTGAGTGGATTATGGCGATGAAGTGATTCAAGGGATTCGCTATCTTCCTGAAACCAACGCTATTATCACGAATAGCGGATTAGTCGCAAATCACAATGAAAACAACTTGATCACAAAACGATTAACTGGACAACATTGAATAGCGGATCACCCGTTATCGATCTCATGGATTTCAAAATCCTTTCCTCGTCCAAACGTAATGAGGTCTTTCAGAAGATAACGTTCCAGTGTATGGAGGTCTTTGACCTTAAAGTCACCATTGGCAAGAATGTGTTCAATAACAAAATCGTAACGCTCGCCGTGATTGACCAACCGGTACTTTTTACCGGTGCGAAGTACGTCAAAGGAAAGACCGGCCACTATCAGAGATCCTCCTCTCGTTCCAACATCAGAATTGAAGCTTGCGGCACGATAAAATACTTTTCGCTTGCGTAGATCACCTCGATCGCTCCTTTTTGCAAAAAGATGGCAAGGTCCCCTTCCTGGGCTTGCAGCGGAAGGTATTTGACATTGTCTTCTTTTCCTTTCCACAGTTCATCTTCGTCGGCAGGCATAGGCAATGGATAACCCGGGCCCACTTTGATGACGTAGCCGCTTTGTATTTTTTCTTTTTCCTGAACACCGGGCGGCAAATAAAGGCCGCTTTCGGTTTTGTCCGTCTGTTTGGCAGGGCGAATCAATACGCGATCGCCCACCACAATCAGTTTTTTTAGTTTGTTATCCGCGGTAATTTTCATTTTTATGTTCTTAATTTCCCGGTTTCAAAAGAACCTTCAGAAAGATAACCTGTTTTGGGTAATCGTGTTCAAATTCAAAAAGGCAATTCCGGTTCAATCTGCGTTTCATCATCCGGTATCCTGGATTCCGTTTCATCAACCTCCAGATCCACTGCCTTTCCCAACAGCATGATCGACTCTTCACTGGGTAACTCCTGGACCGTTCTCAATTTTCGTTCAATGACCCTGGATTTTGTGCCGGCGTCTTCAATCACGTTAGTTACCTCCTGCAGTTTCTTTTTTGTTTTTTCAAGTATCTTTCCAAAGTCTCCGAATTGAGTCTTCACGGCCCCGAGTATTTGCCATACTTCACTGGATCTTTTTTCGATCGCCAATGTTCTAAAGCCCATTTGCAAACTACTTAGGAAAGCGACCAAATTAGTGGGCCCAACTACCGTTACGCGATATTCCCGTTGCAGCAGTTCGAATAATCCGGTCCTCCTCAGGATTTCCGCATAAAGTCCTTCCGTTGGAACAAACATAATTGCAAAGTCGGTTGTTACCGGCGGATTAATATATTTATCCCTGATGTCTTTGGCGTTCTTCTTGATTGAAAATTCAAATTGTTTGTTGGCATCTTCAATTTCTTTGGGACTCAGATTTGCCGCATTTTCATAGGCATCGACTAGACGTTGATAATCCTCATTGGGGAATTTAGAGTCAATGGGCAAAAGCAGCGGTGAATTGTCACTATTTCTTCCCGGCAGTTTTATAGTGTACTCCACCCTTTCAAGGCTTCCGGGTTTGACAATAGAATTCTTAGAATATTGTTCAGGGGAGAAAATTTGTTCCAGGATGTTTCCAAGTTGCAGTTCCCCCAGGTTGCCCCGGGTCTTGACGTTGGTCAGTACTTTTTTCAGATCCCCGACGCCTGCTGCCAATTTTTGCATTTCTCCAAGCCCTTGATGAACCTGATCCAGCCGATTACTGATTACCTGGAATGAATCATTAAAACGCTTTTCCAACGTAGATTGAAGTTTTTCATCCACGGTGCCTCTGATCTCATCCAACTTCTTGGAATTTTGATCCTGAATTTTCTGCAGATTGGTTTCAACCGCTACTCCTATTTTTTCAAGTCTAACGGCGAGGTCATCAAATTTTTGTCGTTGCAGATCATTGAATTCCTTCGAGTTTGAATTGGACCGGTCTTCAAATGATTTTAACGATCTTGACAACTCGTCCTTGGTATCTTTAAAAGAATTTTGCAGTGATTCACTTAGATTTTTGAATGAATTGCTCAGTTCTTCTCTACTGCCTTTAGAACTATTTTGTATTTCCACCCTGTTTCGCGCAAACTCATCGCGCATAAGGGAATCAATTTTGGAAAGGTCTGAAGCAATGGTGACAAGAAGTGTTCCCGGCTGCTCAGGCTTTGCATCTTTTTTGAATTGATAGAAGAGCCAGCTATTTACCAGAAGCAAGAGAATAATGAAAAGTAAAAGAACGATGACAATTGTCATTTTGAGCTATTTAAATTAAAGAAGGGAATAAGATTTAGAGAGAAACAAAGTTAGAGCAAAAAAGATTACCTCTCCAAGCCATCCGTAAAGAAGGTCGCGATTGTTGTATCAGCAAATCAGGATAACCGACCCGCTGGCGGGATCACAACTTTTTCCGGTTCACTTCTGGCACCCGATCAAACATTTTGATGGCTTGCTGGAGAATTTCGTTGGTCTCATTGAAAATAGGAAAGAAGCCGTTATTGTTCCAGATCTTCCGGGCGATTTGCGCTTTGACATGGACCTGGAAGATCTTCTTATTCTTGGCGAGATCTTTATAATCGGGCTCCACTTTGTTCCTTTTCCCCACAGCCACGAGGCGGTCCAGCATGTCTATGGTCACATCAAAGTCTTTATAAAACTTTTCATAACCCATCTTTTCCAGTTCGGCTTTATGTTCTTCCGCATAATTAAAGGTGTATTCAGGCAAGGAATTCGTAGTGTACAATTCATTCAAGTAATGGCTGTTGAGCACGGTATCCAGCGGCACAAAATAATCAGGCATAATTCCTCCGCCCCCGTAAACGGTGCGGCCATTGGTCGTCTTATATTTTAATGAGTCATTGAACTTTACGCTGTCGGCGGTGAAGAACTCGCCATGCTTGTATCGCTTGATAATATCTTTCGAATATTCCTGCTCATCGACATACGGCTTTTGAATAGA
>JBGPGZ010000470.1:0-3803 GCA_041484175.1 Cyclobacteriaceae bacterium
GGCCAGGATTGTCTTCCAAAGTCCATTTGTGTTTTCGAGTCCATAGTCACTTGTCTTATCTTCCAATACGCCTGATCTGTTTTGAACGAGAATGGTGACCGGCATCCACTCTCCAACCAGAATCAAATCCAGTTTTTTGTCGTCGTTTAAATCTACCCACAGCGCTTCAGTTACCATTCCTACACTGATTCCCGGATTCCCGGATTGCTCCAGCGGTGGTAAACGGGCTACCGATTCATCTCGAAAATGGCCCAGTCCATCGTTAACCAAAAGAAAACTGGGGGGGCCTACACCGTATTTCCATGGCATAACGTGACCTCCAATAAACAAATCCAGATCTCCATCCTGATCGAAATCGGCCGGCTTGACGCAAGAGGCATTGACAAATACTTCAGGAAGAAGATCTCCGCGCTTGGTGAAGCTACCGCTACCATCATTTATATACAACCGGGGTCTGATCCACGGACTTGTTCCGCTATATTCCTGACCTCCACTCACGATGATTAAGTCTAAATCGCTATCGCCATCAGCGTCAAAGAATGCTGACCCGGTATCCTCACTTAAACTATCTTCATCAAAACTCAAAGCACCGGTCTTCGTGAACCGGCCATCAGGGTGTTGAATGAATAATCCACCGGCATGACCCGTTGCCCCACCAATAAAAATATCATCCAGCTTATCTCCGTTGACATCTCCCACTGACATCCGTGGGCCTTCTGTTGAAAGCATGTGGGGCATCAGCGATTCACGATTAAATGCATTGAAATCATTTTCCTGATGCGTATAATCAATCGATGAAATTTCTGTGAGCAAAGTCGATTCCTTTTTTTCTTCCGGCGAAAAGGTCCCGGTTGCCTCCTGTTGATTAAAAATGATGGTCTGATTGGCGCGGATTTTCTTCACCATCTGAAAATGCAGGTTCGGCCAGATTACTGCAATGGAGTCACATGCCGAAAAAGTACCTAATCCAAAAAGTAAGCGGGTACTTACGGACGAGCACCAACCGCGGGTAGGTTGCACTTCCTGAAGCTGTCTGTTATTGCCCGTATAAATAATCACCTTGGCCCCGATCCCGTGCGAATTAGCGGCGGATGAATCTCCTTTGAGTTCAACCGTTAATGAATTGTTCGGCAAAATGGCGCGAGCGTTATTCTCATAGATAAATGCCTGCTCGTTAATGTTATTCACGACCAGGTCAAGGTCACCATCATTGTCCAGATCGGCGTAAGCGGCACCATTCGAAAAAGATGGCCGTTGCAATCCCCACAACTTTGTTTTATCCTGAAACGTAAGGTCGCCTTGATTTCTGAATATAAAATTGGAGACTTTGCCCGGTGGCATTTTATCAAGAATTTTTAAATCCTCCTGACCAATGGATTGCAGGGAAAGTTGAATTGAATCATCTGAAACATAATTGATGTAGTCAAGGTCATTGGGCCTGCGGACAATTCCATTGGAAATAAATAAGTCCTTGAATCCATCGTTGTCAAAATCCGCCAACAAAGGCGCCCAACTCCAATCGGTCGCTTCCACTCCAGCCAATAGCGCGATATCGCTAAAATAGCATTGCCTGGGCCTTTCTTCCGCGTTTGAACGGGTACCCAGGCTTAGCTGTAAAGTATTTCGTGCGACTTGATGATGGTATCCAAAGCTTAATTTGAAATTGTAAATTTCATATGGATCTTCTCCAACTGACGATTTGATAATATGCTCATCCCTTGGCATCATGTCGAGTGTTACGATATCGGGCCACAGATCATTGTTGAAGTCGGCAAGGTCGTTGCCCATAGAAAAGCGACTGCTGTGCCCCAACGCCTTCTCCAGCGTTTGCTCAAAAGTTCCATCCCCTTTGTTAAGATACAAATAGTCATTTTCGTGAAAATCGTTGGAGACATAGATATCCGGATAGCCGTCCCGATTAACGTCCGAAATACCAATACCCAAGCCATAGCCAATGTGGCTGCTCCAGATCCCGGATTCTCTGGTTACATCTTTAAAAACATTTCCATCATTCCTGTAAAGACGATCACCCGCCAGGGAGTCCATTTCAAAACGAAGTGTGGAACGACCGTACGAACGGGCGGTATGGACGGAGTGATTAAGGAGGTACATATCCAAATCACCATCCAGGTCGTAGTCAAAAAAGGCAGATTGCGTTGAAAATCCCTGAAAATCAATCCCATACGCGGCAGCTTTCTCGGTGAAAGTGAGGTCACCATTGTTTATGAATAACTGATTCCGACCGGAAAAACTTTTGTACTTGCCTACTTGGCAAACGTAAATGTCCAGGTTTCCGTCGCCATTCACATCGGCCATGGTCACACCCGTTTTCCAAACTCCCACTCCCGCTACGCCCGCTTGCTGAGTAATATCCTTAAAATGCAAATTCCCCTGATTGAGGTAAAGGCGATTGGCCTGTTGATTTGAAGAGAAATAGATATCGGTTAATCCATCATGATTGATGTCCCCCAGGGCAACTCCACCGCCGTTGTAGAAGTATAGATATTCTATAATATTAAACCGGTTGTCCTCCTTAAGGTCGTTGCGGAAGTCGATATGAGTGGTGGAAGCGGGTAGTAATTCGAAAAGTTTCTCCTGATCTGACTGGCATCCGTTGAGGACGGCAACATTGCAACATAAAATGAAAGATCTTATAGAAGTCCGGATTAGCAACCGCATCAAAGAATGATCAATGTTCACTTCATCAGTTTTAGAACACGGATCGAATCATTATTGCGAGACACAAAAATCAGGTTTTCCTTTCCCACTTTAACTTTTGTGAAGTCGCGCACTTCTCCATGGATGAACAGTCCGCATTCAGGGGATGGAACGGAACTAAAACCGTTCTTTCCATCTCCCTTTAAGTATGTTCCAAAGCTCGCATCATAAATGCCCACTTCCGGCTTCGCGCGATACAGGTTTCCCCCCAGAAGAATGTCCAACTTTCCATCCTTGTCAAAATCGTCCACCAAGATTCCATAGACCGGTGAAAACTGCGCCTCGATCGGGAGGTCCTTCATTTCGAATTTCCCATTTCCCAGGTTAATCAAAAGAGCAGAACCAAGTTGATACACTTCCAATGAGACCGCATTTTCCAGTTGTTTGGGAGTAAAAATATCGGAGACAGTTTGATCTTTATAGCTGTCATACTTCAAGTATTTCTTCTTCAGTTCCGGCATTTGTTGAACAAGGTCATGACGAAGCGCCATCGGATAAGAACGATCCCCACTGAACACAGAAATTACTTGCTCAACCGTTCCATCATGATCAAAATCATTGACGAGCATCGATACGGGTCTTTCCTTTGAAGCCTTGAATCTTGAATTCAATCCATGATTACCAACAACAAAATCAACATCACCATCATGATCAAAATCGCCAGCAGCGATGACGTTCCACCATCCGCTGGATTTTGACAAACCGGACTTTTCCGATTGATCTGAAAATTTTCCGTGGTCATTCATAAAAACCTTGATGGGCATCCAATCCCCTACGATAATCAGGTCAAGGTCTTTATCCAAGTCCAAATCTTCAAATAGCGCATCGGTAATCATCCCAACCTTGAGCAACCCGGGTGCTACCCCGGAAGTGACGTCGGTAAAATTGCCTTTGCCGTCATTGTTAAGAATATACCCATTCGAGGGCACTCCATATAAAAAGGGCTGTAGCCGGGCTCCGACGAACAAGTCCATATCTCCGTCTCCGTCGTAGTCCGCCGCGCGGGCGCAGGAGGAACTTACGAAATTAAAGGAAGGTAAAACTTGAGGCGATTTCTTAAAATTTCCTTTTCCGTCATTGATATA
>JBGPGZ010000471.1:0-3765 GCA_041484175.1 Cyclobacteriaceae bacterium
GATCACCGATTACCGATCACCGATCACCGATTACTGATCACCGATTACCGATTACCGATTACCAATTGACTAATGCAGACTAAAAGGCACAGTCTCTATAGTGTTGCTCTTATGGAGCGCACGGTCCTGAATCATGATCTTCAACTTCAGCGTTTTGATGCTAAAGAAAATATTGAAGGCAACGGATTTCATGCTATAACGGATCTTGCCTTCCTGAGCGGCTTTTTGCGTAAGGTCCTTTGAGAGAATCGGAAACCGGCCGTCAAATCCTGTTACCTGGCAGTTGGGAAAGATAAATTCCCTGATCCAATCGTACTTGTCGTACAGGCCAGAGCCGTCATTTCTTTTCACATAAAAATCAACAAAAATATTGTAATGGTTCGGATTCAGCTGAAAGTAAAGTGTGTCCGTGACCTGCTGTGTTGTATTGTCTTTGATCACATCCCAGTTGGAACAATTGTAAGGGGTGACAAAACCCGGAAGCGTATCATTGGTGGTCGCTTCGCGCTTGGTCTTGTATGAAATAAGTTCGCCTTTCGGATTGGCAACAGGAACTCCCTCGGGGAAATAAACGGGCGTGCCGTTCAACAGAAAATAAGTCTTGTCGTGAAATGGTGGGTCTGTTTCGGATTCATCCAGCCCAAGGTCTCCGTCACCATCCTTGAAATTGATGGTTAACGCCAAGGTGTCCGCGGAGGATGGATTGCTTACATCAATAAACGCAATTTTGTCAAATTCGATCTCAGGCGTTACCGGAAAAGTAGGTGCTTCAAAGCAGGAACTAAAGGCTACTGCGAAAATCAATGTCAACCCCAACCCATAAATTACTCTCATTTCCTATCTTTAAGATCCGGTAAAGTAATCAACGCTTGGAGACTTTTAAAAGTTTTGAGAATGTTTTATACAGCACAAACGATCGAAACTTCGAGGATATTGCACTTCGTCTCTTTCGCTTTCAATCTTTAAACAATGCCGTTTATGCTTCCTATCTAACGTATTTGGGGCGAGGCGCTGTGACCTCCTTGGATCAGATTCCTTTCTTACCCATTTCTCTTTTTAAAACGCAGGAGGTTCAATGCGGGGAATGGATGCCGGAAGCAACGTTTGGCAGCAGTGGTACTACCGGTGCTGTCGCAAGCCGCCACAGGGTCAAAGCATTGGCATTTTACCTCCGGAACACGGAACGGAATTTCTCCCAGTTTTTTGGTCCTTTGCAAGACTACCATTTCTTGATGCTCCTTCCATCCTACCTGGAAAGAGAAGGATCATCGTTGGTTTCCATGGCCACCTATTTCATCAATAAAAGCGAATCGGATCATTCCGGTTTTTATCTCGACAATCTGGAGGATCTGGTCCGCAAACTTCAGGAACTAAAAAGGTCGGATAAAAAGGTGGTCCTCCTGGGAGTTACCTTTGCGTTGCTGGACCTGGCGGAAAAATATTCGCTGGACTTAAGCCATTGTCTTATCATGGAAACGGGCGGGATGAAAGGAAAACGGCAGGAATTAATCCGGGAAGAAGTTCATCGGTATTTGTGTGACCGGTTTAACGTTCCTTTGATTCTGTCAGAATATGGGATGACTGAATTATTTTCGCAGGCTTATTCTCTTGGTAACGGGAAATTCCGGGCTCCTGCAACGATGAAAGTCAGGGTGCGCGACATCAACGATCCGTTTCAACAAAAGCCGGCGGGGGCGACCGGTGCCATCAATATTATTGACCTGGCCAATATTCATACTTGCGCCTTCGTGGAAACGCAGGATTTAGGGAAAATAGACCAAAACGGTTACTTTGAGGTACTTGGCCGAATAGACAACAGCGATATCCGGGGTTGCAACCTGTTGGTTGAATAGCGGAAACAATCGTTAAGCATTAAAAATTTGTTTGTTCAGATCAAAAAGATTGATAATTTTGTCTAATTCAAAGCCACTATTATGAAAAAAATCCTAGCATTTGTACTCCTGGTAGTCTTCCTTTCTGCCTGCAGTCAGTACACTTGTCCGACCTATAGTAAAAAGGACGGGAAGAACGCGCCTACTGAAAGAAGGATCTGATTTTACAGGTATTTTTTTACTTCTTCAACGGTTATTCTTTCCCCGCTCATAATCACGAGCCGCTCCACTACATTTCTCAATTCACGGACGTTTCCTGTCCAGACGTGGTTCTCCAATTCGTTGATTGCTTTTTCGTCTATTTCTTTTTGCTTGGATCCGTACTCCTGGGCGATGTCCTGCAGGAACTTTTTTACAAGCAAGGCGATGTCTTCCTTCCGTTCCCGGAGAGAGGGGACTTTAATAAGTATGACCGAAATACGGTGGTATAAGTCTTCGCGAAACTGATTCAATTCAATCTCTTTTTTAAGGTCTTTGTTGGTTGCAGCAATGACCCGTACATTAACGGCGATGTCCTTATCGCCCCCAACGCGTGTGATCTTACTTTCCTGCAACGCCCGCAGGACTTTCGCCTGTGCAGAAAGGCTCATGTCTCCGATTTCATCAAGGAATAATGTGCCCCCATCGGCCTGCTCAAATTTGCCGATCCGCTGCTTGATGGCCGAGGTAAAGGATCCCTTCTCATGGCCGAACAATTCACTTTCAATCAGCTCCGAAGGGATCGCGGCGCAGTTCACCTCCACAAAAGACGCAGCGGCGCGCGCACTCCTTTCATGAAGCCATCGCGCAACCAGCTCTTTGCCCGATCCGTTCGGACCGGTGATCAGCACCCGTGCCTCGGTTGGAGCCACCTTGTCGATGGTCTCTTTCACTTCCCGCATCGCTGCCGATTCGCCGACCATTTCAAATTTTTGCGAAACTTTCTTACGAAGTGTTTTGGTCTCCTTTACCAAAAAACTTTTATCAAGTGCATTGCGGAGGGTAATCAGGAGGCGGTTTAAATCGGGTGGCTTTTGCAGAAAATCGAAGGCGCCGATTTTGGTGGCGTCAACGGCCATCTCGGTGGTACCGTGAGCAGAGACCATGATGAAGGTCGTTGTGATTCCCTGCTCTTTCGCTTTTTGAAGGACTTCCATCCCGTCCATCTTCGGCATTTTGATGTCGCAAAAAGTAACATCGTAGTGGATGCTCTCCAACTTTTGGAGTCCCTCAACACCATTACTGGCCTCGTCCACCTCCAGGTTCAGTTCCTTTTGGTCTTTGAGGACATCTTTCAGGACAGCCCGGATGCTTGCTTCGTCTTCTATAATCAGTACTTTGGGCATGAGGTCTTTGATTAATTAAAGAAATAAATAAACCTTCCGGGCTTTAAAGCCAGGAAGGTTTATCCGTTGGATTCAAATGAATGCAAGCCTGTAAGCCGGGTTCTGTTACCGTCCCGATGATTAATCAGGATGGATCTTATCATTTATCTGGTCGCGCCATCACTGACACGATCAAGCAGCCTACCCGTCAAGCCTGCCTTGCGGACAAAGAGCGAGCCGCTCTCCATGTTGCCATAAGCTTGACTTATTTGGCCTTTCAACTCGTAAGGTTTGCCGTGCCCCCGCGGTCACCTTTGGGGCGGTGAGCTCTTACCCCACCGTTTCACCTTTTCCCCGTCTGATAAATCAAACAGGGTAGTTTGTTTTCTGTGGCACTGTCTGTCCCCGATTGCTCAGGGCCTTCCTGTTAGGAAGTACGACGCTCTGTGCTGCCCGGACTTTCCTCCCCGACGACGTCGGGACGATAAGACGGCTTGCATTGCCGCAAATATCGGGAATAATTTGATCTTAGTGATACCGGCCAATCCACAATATGAAATTATCAATTA
>JBGPGZ010000472.1:0-3755 GCA_041484175.1 Cyclobacteriaceae bacterium
CACCGAGAAGATTCCTCGCATCGAAGGCTCCCCTCTGACCTGGATTTGCCGGGGAACGAGGCAACTTCTGGTACCAAAACAGAAAGCGGTTTCACCGAGAAGATTCCTCGCGGCGAAGCAAGCATGCTATAGTTAAAAGCAGCACGCTCGGAATGGAAAAGGAGAGCAGGGATCGGAAAAGGAGAGCAGGGATCGGAAAAGGAGAGCAGGGATCGGAATGGAAAAGCACGCTCGGAATGGAAAAGGGGGCTTGGAATGAAACGGGCAGGTCCGGTATAAACGGATAGTAAAGGGGAACGAGTCCCCCGTTACTATCGCATGCTGAGGACATTGGCAGCAATCAGCCGCCCAGTTTGAAGTTGATCGGCAGCACGAACCGCACATTGACAGGCCTTCCTTGTTGGCGACCTGGGTTCCATTCTGAAAGACCGGACACGACCCGCAAGGCTTCTTTGTCAAGATCTTCACGCACGCCCTTTACCACGGCCGGACTGATGAGTTTACCATCTTTCGTGATCACAAAAGAAACAAAGACTCTGCCTTCGATGCCCTCCATCCTGGCCTGGTCCGGATATTTTAATTCCTTCTGCAAATAAGTTTTCAGCGCATCAAATCCTCCTTTATAGTCCGGCGCTTCCTCTACGACAGTATAGATTTCATCGTCGCCGGACTTAGGTGAGCTGGATTTCACCTGTTCTTGACATGCAGCGAAAAACATAAAGGCAAAGAACGCCGGAGTCATAGCAAACATTTTCCAAATTTTGATTTTTCTTTTTAGCGTTTTCATCATGATGATTCTTTTGAAGGTTAAGGTATTGTTAAAATGATTGGCGAGCGGAAAGTCGGCAGATAACAGCGCAACTCTTGTCAACAGGTCGACGTACTCATTGGTGTCATGATTTTCAATGGTTTTTTTGTCCGCCAGAAATTCATGCACGTTCTTGAATATTTTTTTATAGATCCTTATCGCTGGATTGAACCAAAAAAAGATACCCAGTACTTCGATCAGCAGTAAGTCGAGAGAATGAAAGTGCTTTGCATGAACAGACTCGTGCTCAATAATCTGTTCTTTGTCCGCTGAACTCAATTGACCGGCATTACCAAGCAGGATGTAATGAAAGAATGAGAATGAAGGAATCGCCTCGTTCGTCTCTACAATTTTGAAGTCGACCGATTCTCGTAGGAGTGATGCCCTCATGAGGCAGAACCGGAGGCTAACCAGTTGCAAAACCAATCGCACTGCAAAAAAGGTCACCCCTGCCAGATAAATCCATTGGATCAGGCTAACAAAATTTTCGGACATCCAGGACGAGGATGGGATCATCCTGCTGTCTATTGCTATCTCAGGCAACGCTATGCTTAAATCAGGTAATATTGCATTTTGACCTCCCAGTTTGAGCAGTGGGAAAATCAACGAACTGAAGAGGCTTATCAGGAGGTACATCCTCTTGAAACTAAAATCTGTTTCAGGAGCAAGCAATACCCAGTAAACCAAGAGAAAGAATACCAACCCCAGGTTGGCTTCGATCAGATAGTTGACAAATGCGTTCATGGATTTTGTTTTTTCAGGTCCTCTAATTGTTTCAACAGCGAATCGATGTCACGGATATCCATCTTTCCTTCCTGGGCGAAAAAGGAAACCAGGTTTTGAAAAGACCCGTTGAAGTATCCTTTTAGAAAATTATTCAGGTAGAACTTGCTGTACCGGTCTTTGGGAACCAGCGGAAAATATTCGTGCGTCTTTCCATAGGCCTTGAATCCTACAAACCCCTTTTTCTCGAGGATGCGGATGATTGTGGAGACCGTGTTGTAGGCCGGTTTGGGGCTGGCCATTTCTTCGATGACGTCCTTTACAAATCCTTTTCCGAGTTTCCAGAGGATCTGCATCACCTGGTCTTCGGCTTTGGTTAATTCTTTCATGGTTGCTTTCAAAAAATGGCTATAAGAAATACATGACTATAACGTCTCCGGATGGCCCGGTTATTCGGATCAACTATCTATTTAGGTTTAAAACTAAATAATTAGTTATAAATGTCAAAGGATTGTAGAAAAATTATTTTTGATATTTCTTTTTATTCAGATGTCCCTTTCCATGAAATGTCATCCCGGGCTTTGACCCGGGATCCAGCGGAAGACAAAGTAGAGAAGGCGCTATGAAAATGCGCCCGTGCGTCTACCTCGGGGTGCCGGGTCAAATCTCACTTCTCTCTTTGATGGTGATCGACTGCTTGCCCGGCATGACATTTCATGGGAAGGGCTAAATTGCGATTACTGATTTGCCAATTGGGAATATTTGTCGGTGCAGTTCCCTTTTCAATTCGACGTAAACGAAAATGTAATGAGGTTAGCACCCATTTTCAACGCCTCCTGCCGTTTGGCTTCGGGGTCATTGTAGATGCGCTGGTCTTCCCAACCATTGCCCAGGTCGCATTCGTATGAATAAAAAAGTACCAGGCGCCCCTCATAAATTAATCCAAAGCCCTGGGCAGGCTTACCATCGTGTTCGTGAACTTTGGGCAGCCCTTTGGTAAACTCAAACTTCTGATGATAAACGGGGTGATCAAAAGGCAGTTCAACCAGGTCTAATTCAGGAAAGACTTTTTTGAGTTCTATCCGGATAAATTTATCCAACCCGTAATTGTCATCGACGTGCAGGAAGCCCCCCCCGATGAGATAGTTTCTCAGGTTTTGGGCTTCGGCAGGAGAGAATGTTACGTTACCGTGCCCAGTCATATAGAGATAAGGATAAAGGAAAAGATCCGGGCTTCCCACTTCAACAATGTCTTCATCGGACTCCAGGTTCATTCCCAATTCTTTGTTGCAAAATTTGATCAGGTTGGGAAGTGCAGTCTTGTTAGCATACCAATCGCCGCCCCCATTGTACTTGAGTTTTGCAATTTTGAGTTGCGCATGGGCGTTTAGTGTACAAAACAGGAATGACAATAATAAGGTCAAAATAAGAGGGATGTAAGAAACATGTACCTTTTGTCGGAATAACATCATCTGAATTAATTTTCTTTGTGCTGTTTAAACCATTGGTCCTGGTTGCGCTCTAATCAACAAAGCAAGCAAAAAACGGCGAATGAAGATAGGGAAAAGGATGTCAAAGGGCGCCCACAGCATTTTGGTGGGTTTCTTGTTATTCGTGGGTTCCTGCACGCAGGAAAACATCGATTACAGTGCCACGGACTCGACGAACGTGGAAAGTGAGACGGCTTCGGATGCGTTTTTTGCAGACTCGGAGGATTTGTCAACGGTAACGGTTTCCTCTGATAAGGCTACCGCCGGGGGCAGAATTGCCCAGGGCGCCAGGGTGATCGTCGTCGATGACCCGCGTTTATCTTGTGCGACCATAACGCTGGTTGCTGATGATAATTCTACGCTTCTGGTTCCGAAAGGTGTGATCACGGTGGATTTTGGGACCGGGTGTACCGACAATCAGGGAGACATTCGCAAAGGGAAAATCACGATTACCTACAACGGTCGTCGGTTTCTTTCTGGTTCTTCAGTGGTTACCACCCTGGATGGTTATGAGATCAACGGCATAAAACTGGAGGGGATCCGGACCGTTGCTAATGCATCGACCAGTTCGCAAGCAGGCCCAATTTTTACTACAACCATGTTGGGCGGTCTTATTACATGGCCTGATGGCAAAATGGTCAGTCGCGATGAAAGTTGCACCTGGGAGTGGAAACTGGGCACCGCGGCGATTGATAACCAGTGGTTCGTTACCGGCTCGGCTACAGGGAAGAACC
>JBGPGZ010000473.1:0-3754 GCA_041484175.1 Cyclobacteriaceae bacterium
ACAAAATGTGAGTTTTGCTATTCGTATCGCAACGCGTTTACCGGATTTTGGACGGCCGTACGGGAAATCTGGATCACAATGGAAAGTGCGGTACTCAATGCAATAATCGCAAAGGCAATCATATAAGGTGCATAGCCTACCTCCACGGCAAAGGCAAAGGTTCTTAGCCAATTATTCGCCAGCCAATAACTCAATGGAATGGAAACTAATCCCGCCAGGGCCATCAAAACAAAAAACCACTTACCCAACAGCAGCATGCAATGAAAAACATCCGCCCCAAGCACTTTGCGAATGCCCATTTCCTTGCTACGTTGTTCCGCCATGAACAAAGCTAAGCCAAACACACCCAGGGAAGAAACAAATACGGCAAAGACGGCAAAGAAACTCACGCCCTTGCCTATGCGCCGCTCCTTTTCATATTGCTTTTCAAAGTTGTCAGAGAGTGAATACCAGGTGAACGGAAATCCTGGTCTCCAATAAGTCCACTGACCGGAGAGGTATTTTAGGATGATATCCTTTTGCTTTTCGTCAATACGCATGGTAACAACCCGTGCCCGGCCGTGGGTGATAACGAATACGGCCGGCTTGATCGGTTCGTGAAGCGATTCAAAGTTGAAATCCTTTACCACGCCAGTCACCGTTCCTTTTCTCAGGCTTCCGTAATGAAAAACTTTTCCGATGGCCTCCTCGTTGGACTTCCACCCGATGTTTTTGACAGCAGTCTCATTTAGAATAAATGCCTGGAGTGAGTCACTTGACAAGGTTGGGTCAAAATCACGACCCGCCACGATGGGCAGGCCCAGCACCTTGAAATAATCATGATCAACATGAACATCGGCGATACGCAAATCGAGGGCCTTCATTTGCCCATTCGCTTCAATCATCGCATCCTGTGCATCCGCAAGTCTTCCCGATGGAACCCGGCTGGAGAGTGTGACTCGTTGTATTCCCGGGTGGTGCTCCAGCTGCTCCTTTACAGACTTAAATTTCTTGAAAATCTCAGGGGAAGAAGGGAGGACCAGCAAGCTATTTCTATTGAATCCGACGTCATAGGTGTTTACAAAATACATTTGCTTTCGCACGATCGTCACGGATATGATCAACAGGAATGCCAACAAAAACTGGAAGCCTACCAGCGCCGACCGGACACTGAGTCTTTTCCACGATCCGCTGACACCCCGTTTCAACACTTCCGACGCCCTAAAGGAGGATAGATAAAACGCCGGGTATCCGCCTGCCACGACACTCACCATGATCAACAACAGGAGCAATACGGCACCAAACAGCGGTTCCGCCAGCATCGACAGGCTTAAAGACTTTCCGATAAACGAATTAAAAAATGGAAGTAACAGGTATGCAGCAACGATCGCGAGAAAGGCAGAGAAAAGGGCAAACACAAATGCCTCTGTGATAAACTGGATGAACAGCGTAATGCGCATTGCTCCGATCGTCTTTTTGAGTCCCACTTCCCTGGCGCGTTGTGATAGCCGGGCTGTGGATAAATTGATGAAATTGATACAAGCAATCAGGAGTATGAGGATCGCCGTGGCCGAAAAGATGTAGACCATCACATAGTTGCCGTTAGGTTCCGTCGCCGAGTCAAGCGTATAATATAAGTGCATGTCCTTCAGGGGCCAGAAATGATATCGGTTCGCTTGCGAACTCTTGCGCCCATCCGGAAGCAGTTCGTAATATTTATCCAATGAAGCGGGCATCTGTTCTTCGAGTTTCTGAAGACTGGCGCCCGGTTTCATCATCACATACGTAGCATCATTGTTGCTCTGGTCTCGCATCAGGTCCTCCAGTCCTTCCTGCTTCTCACGCGTGCTCATTGACACCAGCATGTCGGGCTTGAAGTGCGAGTTCACGGGTATGTCTTCATAAACCCCGGTTACCAACAGCGAGGTTTCATTCTCCATCAAAAGCACCTTGCCGATCGGGTCGGCATCATCAAAATAACGCCTGGCAGCAGATTCGCTGATCACCACCGTGTTTAATTCCCGAAGTGCCGCAGTTGCGTTGCCCTTGATCAGCTTCCATGAAAAAACATCAAACACACCGGGGTCGGCAAAAAAAATCCTTGACTCGACAAAGGATTTGCGATTTCCGTAACTCAGCAGGCTGTTCGAGTTATCACAAAAACGGACTACTTTTTCGACGTCGGATGAGAAATCCGAGGCGAGATAGACCGCGAGTGAATATTGGACGTGGCCAAACGGAATTTCCATTTTTCCATGAATATCGATGCCATCCCTTGAAATACGGTAGACCCGATCGCCATTCACATGATACCGGTCATAAGTCAATTCGCTGATTACGTACAAGAGAATAAGCAACAGGGCTGTAAAGGCCACCGACAGGCCAAATAGGTTGATAAAGGACGTGACTTTGTTTTTGAACATGCTGCGTAGGGCAATCAAGAAGTTGAATTTGATCATCGCATGGGGGATTTGGAGAGAAACTTTGAATCCTGGAATTAGTTACATCATTTGTCAAAAGAATGTTTTGGGTGTCTTTTGAGGCTCCAGCCCCGAAGAGTTATTATCCTAAAAGTGTGGGTATTGCGTTTCATCGATGAAAAACATAGCTTCCATTTGACAATTTTCATAAAACCGCATGGATCAAATAAAAATCTCGACCGCACAGTTTGAACACAAAAGCGGCGACAAAGCTTACAATCTTCTGGTCATTGAAAAACTTACTGAAAAAGCGGCCCTTCAAGGATCACAGGCGATCGCCTTTCATGAATGTTCCATCACGGGTTATACGTTTGCCCGGCATCTTTCAAAAAAACAAATGCTCAGCCTGGCCGAAACTATTCCGGATGGGAAAAGTATCTTGAAGCTCACGGGAATTGCGAAAAAATATGACATCTCCATATTGGCCGGACTCTTTGAGAAAGATCAACGCGGCAATCTGTTCAAGGCCTACGTCTGCGTTGACAAAAACGGGTTGGTTGCAAAACACAGAAAGTTGCATCCATTTATAAATCCCTTCCTGACACCCGGCAACCAATACTGCATCTTTGACCTGCACGGGTGGAAGTGCGGCATCCTGATTTGTTATGATAATAATGTCATTGAAAATGTAAGGGCCACCACACTCCTGGGTGCAAACATTATTTTCATGCCTCACGTAACAATGTGCACGCCTTCAACGCGTCCGGGCGCCGGTTTTGTTGATCCACGACTTTGGGAAAACCGCCATGTTGATCCTGCTTCTTTGCGATTGGAGTTTGATGGACTGAAAGGACGAAGCTGGCTTATGAAATGGCTGCCGGCGAGAGCTTATGACAATGCCATTTATGTCGTCTTCTCCAATCCCATTGGCATGGATGACGATCAGCTGAAAAACGGTTGTTCGATGATCATCGATCCGTTTGGCGATATCCTCGCCGAATGCAGAACCCTCGGCGACGATCTTGTAACCGCTGCGCTGGAACCCGGGAAACTTATACAAGCAGGTGGATCCCGGTATATCAACGCAAGAAGACCGGACCTTTACAGAGACATTGTGGGGCATCCCCACAAGTCGGTACAGAAGGTGATATGGCTTGATTCTTAATCGGTGATCGGTAATCGGTAGGTCGGTAGTCGGTAGGTCGGTAGGCATATTCAGTAGGTCGGCGAATCGGTAATCGGTCATTGGTCAATCCTGTAAATCTAAACTTTGAACTCTAAAAACTTTAAACTCTAAACTTTAGACACTAAAAGCTAGACTTTGGACTTTGGACATGAGACTTGAAGTATAATGT
>JBGPGZ010000474.1:0-3745 GCA_041484175.1 Cyclobacteriaceae bacterium
ATCTTGATGTTGCGATCCGATAATGTCTGAAAAATGATACCGATCTGCTGTTCATTGATAAAGGAGTAGTCGGTTACCTGACAGGAGATCAGGCATTGGTTCTCCTTGAAAACAAGGAGCGGCGGAAGATGACGCACGTTGCACTCGTGGATGATCGATCCCTCCAGGGAGGGATCGATAAAACTTTTCACCCGCAGGGGAATGCCTTTGTTGGCCAACGGTTTGATCGTTTTCGGATGAATGATGGATGCTCCATAGTAGGTCATTTCCGCCGCTTCCTTGTAAGGCAGCTCATCAAATGTCAAGGCGGATGGGAGGCGTTTGGGGTCCGCATTCATCACACCGGCTACGTCTTTCCAGATCGTCACAGAATCGGCGCTAAGGCAGGAGGCAAAAATGGCGGCCGTATAATCCGAACCCTCGCGACCCAGCGTAGTCGTCAATCCGCCCGGGGCAGCGCCGATGAACCCCTGCGTGAGGATCATCTTTTCAGCGAGTACCGTCTTCAGGAGTTGTATTTTTTGAAATGTTTCGTCCCAATTTATTTTTCCTTCCCGGAACGTGCTGTCGGTTTTGACGTATTCCCGGGCGTCAATCCACTGAACCGCCGCACCTTTTGAATTCAAATAATTATTAAGGATGACCGTGGAAATGACTTCCCCAAGCGACACCACCTGATCGTAAATCTGATCGTAGTCGCCTTGCACGGTTGCTTCGGATCGAAGTTGTGCTATTAGACCTTCCAGCTGATGGTAAACCGGATGACTTTCCGGAAACAACTCCCGTATTATTTGCAGGTGATAATTATTCAACCGGTCGATGAGTGAAGTGATGTTCCTGCCCGATTGTGCCAGCGAGACGATTTGTTCCAGCTCATTGGTGGTGTTGCCCATTGCGGAGACAACAATCAGCAATTTTTCATGCGAGCAGGATTGAATGATGGACGTTACACGTTCAACCCCTTTGGCGTCTCGAACAGAGGCCCCTCCGAATTTAAAAACCTTCATGTGTGCGTATGATTGATTTCAAACGATTGCAGGCTATATTTACGCCCGGATTTATCTGCAAAATAACAAATGGCCGAAGCCTCCCGCATTGCTGATTCCATTGGGTTCGCCCTCGACCGGTTTATCAAGAATAACCAGGACCAATTTCAATATGCAAGCGGCGAACTTTCCCAGTTGCTTCGCGATATTGCCCTGGCCTCAAAAGTAGTAAACCGCGAGGTTAACAAGGCAGGGCTTATCGATATTATGGGACCGATGGGGTCACAAAACCAGTCTGGTGATGAGCAACAAACGTTGGATGTTCTCGCCAATATCCGGTTTACGCGGGCGCTTGCCAAGGGGGGAGAGGTGTGCGCGCTCATATCGGAGGAGTCAGAATCCTTTGTCGATCTCAATAATCAGGGCAAGTATGTGATTGCCATCGATCCTTTGGATGGTTCCTCCAATATTGACGTCAATGTTTCCATCGGCACCATCTTTTCGATTTACCGGAGAAAGACTCCGGTGGGGCAGCCGATTCAGCAGGATGACATTTTGCAGAGCGGGTCAGAACAGGTAGCCGCCGGTTATATTCTTTATGGCTCCTCGACGATGCTGGTGTACACCACAGGCCACGGCGTCAACGGATTTACCTACGAACCGACACTGGGTGAATATTTCCTCTCGCATCCGGATTTGAAAATGCCGGAGGATGGCAAGATCTATTCAGTCAATGAAGGCTCCGCCAATAGTTTTGCACCTTCGGTGAAAAAGTATATTCAACAATGCAAGGATAGCAATCTTACCGCGCGCTATATCGGATCCCTGGTTGCCGACTTTCATCGCAACATGCTAAAAGGCGGTATTTATATTTATCCTGCTACCGCCAAAGACCCCCACGGCAAACTGCGCTTAATGTATGAATGCAATGCCCTGGCCTTTGTTGCCGAGCAGGCCGGCGGCATGGCCTCCGACGGGAAAGACAGGATCCTGGATATCCGGCCCAAATCCCTTCATCAGCGCACTCCGTTTTATGTGGGGTCAAAGAAAATGGTGATGGCGGCTGAATCATTCTTATAGAATTCCAACTCCATGGTTTTCCAAAACCGATAAATCGGCATCTATCCAAAAGCAAATCCCTCCAAGAATTGTCAGGTTTATTTGAATCCAATAAGTTGGCCGACGGTCTGGATTTACAGAATTTACAGAATCAGATCAGGATTTACAGGATTATCCACCGACAAAAGTCAAGGCGCAGGATTTAGAATTAAGTGCATCCTGAAAATCCTTAAATCCTGAAAATCCCGATCCATGGTAGCTAATACATTTGGAAGTGCGGTGCATGGCGTTGACGCCAAGACCATCACGGTGGAGGTTAATGTCACGCAGGGAAAGGGATTTTGGATGAGTGGCTTGCCCGACAACGCCGTGAAAGAAAGCGCTCACCGGGTAGAGTCATCGATGAAGACCGCCGGGTATTTCATGCCGCGCAATAAGGTGGTGGTAAACCTGGCCCCCGCCGATATTCGCAAGGAAGGATCTGCCTACGATTTGCCCCTGGCCCTATGCATACTGGAAGCCTCCGGTCAGATGTTGTCCAATGGATTGGAGCAATACGTGATCATGGGAGAGTTGGCGCTGGATGGAAAATTGCGACCCATTAAGGGCGTTCTGCCCATCGCCATTCAGGCAAGAAAAGAGCAATTCAAAGGTTTTATCCTTCCCAAATCCAATGCGCGCGAAGCAGCCATCGTCAGTAATCTTGACGTGCTGGGCGTCGAAACACTTCGTGAGGCCATTGATTTTTTTGAAGGTACGATAGAAATTGAACCGCTTCATGTGGATGCCGGGGAGGTGTTCAAGGAAAAGCTTAATCATTATGACTCCGATTTCAAGGATGTGCAAGGGCAGGAGAATATCAAACGGGCATTGGAAATAGCAGCGGCCGGCGGACACAATGTGATCATGATTGGTCCGCCGGGAGCAGGGAAGACAATGCTTGCCAAGCGGCTGCCTACGATCCTCCCGCCACTGTCACTAAACGAAGCATTGGAAACGACCAAGATCCATTCTGTCGCCGGCCGGTTGGGGAGCAATGCCACCCTGTTAACCACGCGCCCTTTTCGCTCACCCCATCATACAATTTCAGACGTTGCGCTGGTGGGTGGCGGTGGCATCCCGCAGCCTGGAGAAATTTCCCTCTCACATAATGGCGTCTTGTTTCTCGACGAGCTACCCGAATTCAAGCGCAGCGTTCTGGAAGTGATGCGTCAGCCCATGGAAGAACGGCGTGTGACGATTTCACGCGCCAAAGTCTCGATCGACTATCCCGCCAACTTTATGCTGGTGGCAAGCATGAACCCATGTCCCTGCGGATATTATAACCACCCGGAGAAGGAGTGTGTTTGCGGTCCCGGTGTTGTGCAACGCTACCTGAGTAAAGTCAGCGGCCCCTTGCTGGATCGGATCGACTTACATGTAGAAGTCGTGCCGATTAGTTTTGATGAGATGACGGCTCAACGGAAATCCGAAACCAGCGATGAAATCCGTGAGCGCGTGGTCGGTGCGAGACAAATCCAGGGAGCCCGCTTTAAAGATCAGGCAAATATTTATTGCAATGCCATGATGCCCTCCAACCTTGTAAAAGACATTTGCATCATCAACGACGCAGGCAGGGCCCTATTAAAAACAGCCATGGAAAAGTTGGGATTGTCGGCACGCGCCTATGATCGGATTTTAAAGGTGTCCAGGACCATCGC
>JBGPGZ010000475.1:0-3732 GCA_041484175.1 Cyclobacteriaceae bacterium
AAGCTGTCGGGCGTGACATTAAGGATTCCCATCACTTTCGGTGTGCGGAAGTCGATGAGCGTGCCATGAATGTTCAGTGTTTTGTTAGTCGAAAATACTTTACTTTGCATGTTTTATGATGACGAAAACGGCCACCGAATATAAGCAGGTAATTGCCACCTGCAAAGAATTGTTTGCCAAGAAGACCCACGACTACGGAACGGCGTGGCGTGTGCTTCGCCTCCGTTCGATCACAGACCAGATTTACATTAAGGTACAGCGTATTCGAAGCATTCAACAAAAGGGAGAGCAGAAAGTTGACGACTCAGTCAACGATGAATTCATCGGCGTTATTAATTATTGCCTCATTGCCCAAATCCAGATCAAGATGGAGGGGTCCGATCAGTTGGAGATGACTTTCGAGGAGCTTGAAGGACTGTATGACGCGAGTGTGGAGGAGACATTTACGTTGTTGCAAAACAAAAACCATGACTATGGTGAGGCTTGGCGTGAAATGCGAGTGAGTTCCATTACCGACATCATTCTGATGAAATTGTTAAGGGTAAAACAAATTGAGGACAATCAAGGCAAGACTTTGGCGAGTGAGGGGATTAAATCCAATTACCAGGATATCATCAATTATTCCGTGTTTGCATTGATAAAACTTTCGGAGGGGGTCATTGAGTAAACGGTTATGCAAAGATTGTTAGACCAGTTTTCAAGATTTTTTGTCGGTGGATTGTTCATTTTTTCCGGTCTCATCAAACTCAACGATCCCATCGGCACACAGATCAAGATGGAAGAATATTTTGAAGTCTTTACACAGGATTTCGGATCGTTTTTTCATGTTTTTATCTCATGGGCACTGGAGATTTCAATGGTGATGATTGTGCTGGAGGTTGCGCTGGGTGTAGCCATCCTTTTATTCTACCGGATGAAGCAAACCACGTGGGTGTTGCTGGGGCTCATGGTATTCTTTATTTTCCTGACTTTTTACTCGGCGTATTTCAATAAGGTAACCGACTGCGGTTGCTTTGGCGATGCGATCAAACTCACACCCTGGCAATCATTTTGGAAGGACATCGCGTTATTGGTTTTTGTAATGCACTTATTTTGGTACCGCACGCGATATACGCCTGTATTGCGTACGCGCGAAGGTCACGCTGTTGTGTTAGCTACCGTGTTGCTCAGCCTGTTCCTTGGAATCGATGCAATCCGGCATTTGCCCTTTGTTGATTTTCGGGCGTACAAAGTGGGTAATAGCATCCCCCAACAGATGATTGCGCCCGAGCAACCGGTGATAGAATATACTTTTGTCAAAAACGGCAGGGAGACCCGTACTACAAAATATTTGCCGGCAGAGCAGGGATATCAGTATGTTTCATCAACGATTTTGAATGAGGACAGAATCAAGCCCAAAATCACAGATTATTCTGTTACCGGTCCCGGTGGTGAAGATTTAACACTGGCTACTTTTCAAGGTTCCCGTTTGCTTATAGTGATGGTTGATGTGAAGAAGGCATCGACAAATAATATAGAAGCGCTTCGCAATCTTGCGCGTGGATTAGATGGCAAGGTAGAGTCCCTGGTGCTCACCTCTTCTGCAGAAGAAGAGATCGAAACATTCCGTCATAAATATCAACTTGCGGTGCCCTATGCCTTCGCCGATGCCACCGTGCTGAAAACCATCATCCGTTCGAATCCCGGCATCGCCCTCTGGAAGGACGGAATTGTATTGGGAAACTGGCACCATAATGATACCCCCGCACCGGAAAAGATTCTTGAACTCTTAAAATAAAGAACTGCTTTTCCCCTTCGAAAGATCCGGAAAGTGCTAAATACTGAAAATGAAAATTTTCCTTCTTGGACTCCCCGGATCTGGTAAAACTACCCTCGGCAAAGAACTTTCCAACCTGCTCCGGTTGTCTTTTATTGATCTAGATTTGGAAATCGAACGGCATGCCGGAAAGAAGATCACTGAGATCTTCAAGCTATGGGGGGAAAATTATTTCCGGGAATTAGAGTCAAAGGAACTAAAGAAGCTGTGCTCCTCCACTTCCGATTTTGTGATGGCGACTGGAGGCGGGACGCCCTGCTTTTTTGATAACATGGCATGGATAAACAAGTCCGGCGACAGCATCTTTTTGGATGTGTCTGCACGGGAGATCGCGAGAAGGATCGCCCATGCCCAACTTACGGATCGCCCGCTGCTGGCGTCCCAGCACCCTGACCAACTCAAGGATCATATTGAACAGATTCGTTCCAACCGGCTCTATTATTACACGCAAGCCCTCCTTACATTAAAGGGTGAGGTAATCACTGCCAGTGAGATTACCCGGAGACTGAATTATTAGAACGGGAATCCTACGGTCACCATGAGCAACGTGTTTTTGTTTTGCGTCGTCACAAGCGGGCTGTCCAGGCTATTGACCGTATAGGGCCGATAGGTGGTATTTCCCTGTGTGAGGATGGCTGCCACATCGATGTAGAATTTCGTGCTGCGATAGCCTAGTCCTGCTGAGATGCGCGTTATTTCCCCCGTCACGTTGTTTTGGGTAGTTCTGAAAGGATCGGGCATAAAGGAATACCCTGCCCTGGCCCGGAGCTTTCTAAAGCGATATTCGCCGCCTACCCGGTAGTTTGTCGAGGATTGATATAAGCTTTTTATTTTGGCATTGTCGGTATCGTAAGATATACCGCCCACCGTAGACGAGTATTTTGCTCCGTCGTAATTGACGAATTCAACATCTGCAGAAATAAAACCACTCTTCATGATAAAGATGGAGGCACCCAAATTTACCCGGGAAGGGGTTTTTAGGGAGTATTGGGAAATAACAGCTTCCGTTTGATGGTTTTCCTTATTCAGCATTGCGCTCTTATCACCGTAATAATCAAAGTTATTCCATTGGGTACTCATGGATGCGGTGTAGGTGTCCGTGAGCGAGTACAGCGTGGGGGAGTTATAAGATAATCCCAGTTGAACAAAATCCACCGGTCTTACAATAATCCCTAAACTCGCGTTAATCCCTGAGCCGGTGGTCTTTAAATTCTCGTTTAGCACCATGTTGTCCAGCGGATTAAAAGCAGGATCGAGATCGAAACTGAAATTTGACTCACGATAGACTTTATTTGACTCGTAGTGAATGGACGTAATTCCGAGGCCGCCCCCCAAAAACACTTTGTCTGAAAAGTTGGCTCCATAGGAAAATGTCCATTGGTTTTGGGCCCCCGAAGTTTTCCCATCTTCTGATTGGTGGACCGTGCGAATATCATTCGGGTTGTTGGGATAGGTTCCCATCACAGACATATAATCTTTGTTGGAAGCATTTGGATTGATAAATGTTGAATCTTCAATCAAATAATTATTGTAAGCGAGTGAAGTCGGATTGTCAGTATAATTTCCTCCGGGTGCCAGGGTCGATGGATCAAAGCCCGTGGCATCCTGAATAAAATAATCGATGATCGAATTTTTTGAGTTGGAGCCTGTATAACTGAAGCTCCGGTTGAAATCATTGAGGCGGTTAAAAGTGATCGCAAAAGATCCTCCCAGCAAACCGAGTTGCCCCTCCTTGTCGGAATGAAAAACGAAGGCCAGCCCTGGAATTTGAAAAACCGATTTGGAAGCAGGAGTAGTGTTCCTTAAATAATCAGACGAGGTCGATGAAAAATTCATGGCCGGTGTGATGGAGAATTCAGACTTGTTAAACATCCCCAACCCGGCCGGATTGAGAGACCAGAACGGCAACATCATCA
>JBGPGZ010000476.1:0-3732 GCA_041484175.1 Cyclobacteriaceae bacterium
CGTTACTGTGAATGAGCAATACGACCCTCGTAACCCCAATCACACCTTTGACAATATCTTAGGCACCGGCAATCTATTCGAAGGAATTGGCAATTCTAAGATTCAACTGGGCGGCAACGCGAAGGCAGGTTTCAATTTTGAGTTGGGAACGATCAAAAGCCAGGTCACCGGCTTCGAGGTAGGGGTCCTGGTAGACGCCTATCTCAACAAGGTTGTCATGATGCCCACCACTTATAACAAAGCTGTTTTTCCGATGCTCTATTTTACCCTTTTCTACGGTAGCCGGAAGTAAAGGCTAATTCGTCCGGGTGATTGCAAATAAGGTAGCTCCAACTATTCCTTACCGGATAACAAAGCCCAAAATCAGACCGATGATAATAATCATCCAGGAAGGCATTCGTGTAAACGCAAGTAAGCAGAAGGTGCCGATCGTGAATCCAAAATTAGTAACGGTATTTGGCAATGGTTGGAAAAGCAGAATTGCTGCAGCAGCCATTAATCCGGCATTAGCAGCAAATATTCCTTCGAGGGACGCCCGGATGGGTCTGAATTTCTTCAGGCTGTCCCATATCCGAATCATGAAAAAATTCAAAAATATTCCCGGTAAGAAAATGCCGGCCCCAGCCATGATGGCGCCAACGATCTGTCCACCGATGCCAAACTCACGGCTATGCATGGCCAAGGCACCAATATAAGAACTGAACGAAAATAAAGGACCTGGAAGGGCTTGTGTAATGGCATAGCCCGAAAGAAACTGTTCAGAGATGAGGTATGGTTGAGGAGCTCCACCAGGGAATGGTTTAGGAAACTGGACAAACTCTGTATACAACATCGGCGTAAGGACCTGGCCACCGCCAAAAATCAGACTTCCGTTGCGATAGAAGTTTTCAAAAAGGCGGATGGGTAAAAAGGAAGGAATCCCTTTGGTAAAGCTACCCAGCACGGCTGCGAAGATCAGAACTCCCGCCCAGAGAAGAAAGTTGGCCCAGCGTACTTCAAATTTTTTCTTCTCCTCGCGAGGATGGGCTTTGTAATTAAGTGCCGTAATGCAACCGGCTATCATTAAGGTGATCGGAAATACAAACGGTGTTTTAATAAAATAGGACGCCACCCCCGCTATCACCATGAGTATAATGCCTCGCTTGGTCGTGACGGTCTTGAGGCTGATTTGGTAAGCCGCATAACTTACAAACCCCACCGCCATAGGCTGGATAAACCGGGTGAGTTGAATAACCTGCTTTGACTCGATGTGCGTTAGCAAAATGGCCGCAGTCGTCATGATAAAAACAGAGGGGAACACCCAAATCAGCAGCGTCAGATAAGCGAGGTTTGGGCCACCCAGGCGGTAACCAACCCCGGTGAGCGTTTGTGTAGAGGTGGGCCCTGGCAGCACTTGACAGAGCGCATTGGTCTCCATCAGTTCATCCTCCGTAATATACCCTCGTTTCTTTACAAGCACATCCTGGAAGTGCGCGATGTGCGCCTGGGGGCCTCCAAACGACGTGAGCGATAGCAGGGCTACCTCTTTCAAGAATAGGTAATATCGGACGCGCTGGACCAACCCTCGCTTATTTTTTTAACCCGATTTCCTTCAGGCGCTGGTTGAGAAATTCTCCTGCAGTAATGTCAGGCCATTTCTTGGGATGTTGAGCATCGACACAAACTGGCAGGGCCGATAAACTCATCTCAGAACGAGGATGCATAAAGAAGGGAATTGAGTAGCGTGGATTATTCATTAATTGTCTTGGAGGGTTGACAACACGGTGAATGGTAGATTTCAATTTCTTATTGGTTAATCGCTCGAGCATATCCCCCACGTTCACTACCAATTGTTCCGGCAAGGCGGTGATCGGGATCCATCGGCCATCTCGCCGCAGCACCTGCAACCCGTCGGCACTGGCGCCCATGAGCAAGGTAATTAAGTTGATATCGCCATGCTCGGCAGCACGCACCGCATCAGAAGGTACCGCGTCCGGATTTTCAATCGGGAAATAATGGATCGGCCTCAAAATACTGTTTCCGTTTTTCACTTTTCCATCAAAATAGTCCCCCGGCAAATTGAGATAAAGAGCAATTGCTTTTAGCATCTGGACCCCTGTTTTCTCCAACCTGCTGTAAACCTCCAGGCCGATTTCTTTAAACTCAGGGAGCTCGGCGGGCCACACGTTATCCGGATATTCCTTCTTGATGGGGTCGTTGTCGAGGACTTCCTGCCCAACATGGTAGAATTCTTTTAAGTCACCGGTGTTACGGCCTTTCGCGTGCTCCCTGCCCTTGCCAATATAGCCGCGCTGACCTGCCAGTCCCGGAATTTCATATTGCTGCTTTACAACATCCGGCAAGGCAAAGAATTTTTTGATCACCGTGTAGAGTCTTGCGGAAAGATCATCGGTCAGAAAGTGGTTGCGAATGGCCGCAAACCCGATGTTGTTATATGCGGCGCCCAGATCACTGACAAATTTTTGTTTTCTTGCGGGCTCACCCCCGGTAAAATCGGCTAGATCCAACGAGGGTACATGGTCGTACAAAACTTCGCTCATACTTTTTTTAGTTTGGGCTTCATTCACGTTCGTTAATTCAAAACAGGGGCCAATGCAAGCTAATTATTTTTCAGTAAATTTAGCCTCTCCTCGAAGAGGAGCTTAGAAACAACCAAAAAAACACAATTCGGAATGAAAACCATTAGCCGCAGAAAGTTTGTTGCCGAAAGTCTGAAAGCTACCGCGCTGACAGCCGTTGGGTCTTCTATTATCCTGAACACAAAAAATGCCTCAGCGGAAAATTATGCTGGCGCATTTCAGTTCGCGCAAATCGCGTTGCCTTATGCCTACAATGCACTGGAGCCAAACATCGATGCAATGACCATGGACATCCATTACAACAAGCATCATGCAGCCTATGTAAAAAATGTTAACGATGCCATTGCCGCCGAGAACATCACTTACACTTCTGAAAAAGATTTTTTTGTAAACGCGTCCAAACTTTCACCCAAAGCGCGCAACAACAGCGGTGGAGTATGGAATCATAATTTTTTCTGGCAAGTGATGGGACCCAATAGAGGCGGGACACCCGCGGGCAAGGTGGCCGACGCGATCAACGGTGCCTTTGGATCTTTTGAAAAATTCAAGGAGCTATTTACTCAGGCGGCTATGACCCGTTTTGGATCTGGCTGGGCCTGGCTTGTGAGTGACGGCGGAAAATTAAAAATTGGCTCTACGCCTAACCAGGACAACCCGATGATGGACCATTCGGAGTTGAAGGGCACTCCCGTGTTGGGCCTGGATGTGTGGGAGCACGCTTATTATCTGAAATATCAAAACAAGCGCAACGAATATGTCGCCAATTGGTGGAACCTGGTGAATTGGGACGAGGTGGCCAAGCGGATGGCTTGACGTCTCCTTTTTAAAAAACGCGCCTGGGCCAAATCAGGGTGTTGCCCCTACAGGGCATGAATTAATTTGGTTTGAGATTATCTTTGTTTACCGATATCTCATCCTCCCGGTTTGATTAAAAAATATTAGTTGACAAAATCAACTACTATCTCAGCAAAAGTCCAATGACATATCAGTAAAAAATAATCACCCGTCCAACAAAGTTCCGTAGGAACGGAATATCGCAGAAAATAATCAACCTGTCCACCTAAGTTCCGTAGGAGCGGAATATGGATTCAACCCCAAACGAATTTGGGTAATGTATTGGCATTTGTCATTTTATATTCCGTCCCTAACGGGA
>JBGPGZ010000477.1:0-3689 GCA_041484175.1 Cyclobacteriaceae bacterium
ACCGATCGTAAGGCTGCTCACGTTTCTCTGATAGGCCTCATAGTCATTCTGAAGCCCCTGGGCGCGGTTTCTCAGATCCTGATCGAGTTTCTTTCCTTTTGCTTCCAGCTTTTCACGACTCACCTTAAAATAATCGTAATTTTTCAGCACAGAATCGGAATGGATAAAAGCGATTTTGACGTTGCCCGGAATGGCTGCAGAATTCAGAGGCCCCGCATTCGGCGCTGCTGAAAAGTGAAGGTAGTACAAGGCACCGACAGCCAGGATAAGGATGCCATTCAGGATGAGGGATAAATTCTTCATGGGGAAATAGTTTAGGGCCGCAAATATAGATCAGGATTTAAAGATTTGCAGAATTTTTGAAATTATTTAGATACCGAAAGAAGAAGCCTTGCATGGGCAATACAAGCGTCGTTCATTACTCAACGATCTGCTTTCTCGTTTTCGGTCTGAAAACTGTAGAGCGTTTCGTCCAGTAACAATGTATCTTCGTTGAAATCCTTGATAAACTTCCCGATAACTTTGGGGGTGATTTTTTCCACATTAAGTCCCGCATCGAGCCCTATTCCAAAATCAATTTTTGTGTCAATGTCAACGTGCTCCTTTACCTTCACCTGGTCTTCTTCCTCCAGTTCCATGATCACCTCGGCCATGAATAATCCGATTTCCTCTTCCAGCTCATCCAACGGCTGAAGGTTTCCATTTTCATCTTCCTCGTAAGTGATCTTCTTATACTGTGGAAAATGTTTGGCCGCCTTGTGCTCAGCAATCTCGAAGAGTTCGCTTTGGTGCTGCAAACGCAAGGTGTAAAGCACGGTATCATAGAGTACTTCCCTCCCTTCATATTTTCCAATAAAATAAAAATGGGAATACTCGTCATTATTTTCATCCGATTCAACAAACAAAAAGGCTTCACCCCCCGATTTTATCCTGGCTCTATAATCCTGAATGGCAAGCAAATCGAAGCCTTTGTTTTCCATTACCTTCATTGGATTTTTAATATAGGAATTGGATTGCAAAAAACCTTGCGGCGGGCCAAGAAAATAAATCAGATCAACTGCTTACTTAAACCATGCTGCATACATCGGATAATTCCTTGCGGTCCTTTCAATCACTTCTTTCATCTCCGCTCCTACGTCTTTCACTTTCCTGGCCGGCATGCCCGCATAAATGCTACCTGGCTCTACCCGCGTGCCCGGCAGCACGACTGCACCCGCTGCGATCACAGAGCCTGAGCCGATGACGGCATCGTCCATAATGATCGCCCCCATACCAATCAGAACATTGTCTTCCACGGTACATCCATGAATAACGGCATTGTGAGCAATGGACACCTTTGTTCCAATAACAGTTTTGGCCTTTTGGTAGGTGCCGTGGATAATAGCGCCATCCTGAATGTTGGTGTCATTTCCTATGGTGATGGAATGGACATCGCCGCGAACCACGGCATTAAACCAGACGGTGCAGTTATCACCCATGGTCACTTCGCCCACGACTACAGCGGTATCCGCCAGAAAACAGCTCTTGCCAAACCGCGGGGTAAATCCCCGTATCTCCTTGATAATTGCCATGCTTAACCGTGGTTAGTAACCCCTTGACCGGAACGGCAAATCTAAAGGCAAATGCTTCAAAATCATACAAGTTGAATTATCAACTCCAGGCTGACAAGATGTCATAATATGTCAATAATTGTTAAATTTGCGACCTGATTATTTTGGAAATGGAGAATTTGATAGCGGATATCGGGATACTTGGCCAGCCGGGGGATGCTGTTTGCGAAACGATCAAGGTTTCTCGGGAGCAAAACACAGGACAATCGCGAAAATTATACATCGAAAGCTACGGCTGTCAGATGAACTTTTCTGACAGTGAGATTGTGGCGTCCATCCTTCAAAAAGAAGGCTTTGATACTACCTCTGATATCGGCCAGGCGGACCTTGTGTTCCTGAATACTTGCTCCATCCGCAAAAAAGCAGAGCAGACGGTACGAAACCGGCTTCATCACATCCATGGCCTGAAACGACAGAAGCCCGGTCTGCTCGTGGGCGTGCTAGGATGCATGGCAGAGCGGCTGAAAACCAAATTGCTGGAAGAAGAAAAAATTGTCGATCTCATTGCGGGCCCGGATGCCTATCGCGATCTGCCTAAACTGATTTCCCAGGTCGATGAGGGAGACAAAGCAGTCAATACTTTTTTATCGCGCGAAGAGACCTATGCCGATATAAGCCCGGTGCGATTAAACTCAAATGGCGTTACTGCTTTCATTTCCATCATGCGTGGTTGCGACAACATGTGTTCATTTTGTGTTGTTCCATTTACGCGAGGGCGCGAACGAAGCCGGGATCCACAATCCATTGTAAATGAGGCAACCAATTTATTTGAAAGGGGTTACCGCGAAGTCACCTTGCTTGGTCAGAATGTCGATTCTTACCAGTGGAGCGAAGAAGAAAACAACAAGGCATGGATCGGAAAGAAGGGAATCCGTGAAATCATCACCTTTGCCAACTTGTTGGAAGTGGTTGCGCGCATCAATCCCGATTTACGCGTGCGTTTCTCTACCTCTCACCCAAAAGACATAACGGACGATGTGCTCTACGCGATTGCGAAGCATGAAAATATCTGCAACTACATTCACCTGCCGGCCCAAAGCGGTAACACGCGGATCCTGGATTTGATGAACCGCGGCTATTCGCGCGAAGGATACCAGGAAAAAATTAACCGAATTCGCACGATCCTGGGCGCCGGCTGCGGTGTTTCTTCCGACATAATCACAGGCTTTTGTTCAGAAACGGAAGAAGAACATCAAGACACACTTTCGCTCATGGAGTGGGTAGCGTATGATTTTTCATACATGTTTTTGTACTCAGAGCGGCCAGGAACATTGGCCGCTAAGAAATTGAGCGACGATGTTCCGCTGGCAACCAAAAAGCGCCGGCTGGACGAAATCATTAAAAAGCAAAATGAACTTTCGCTGAGGCGCAATCGGCTTGACGTTGGCCAGGTTTATAAAGTATTAGTCGAAGGAAACTCCAGGCGTTCCGATGCTTTTCTCTGCGGAAGAAATTCGGCCAACAAGATGGTGATCTTCCCGAGAGAAAATAAAACCAAGGGTGAATACGTCCATGTCTTGATCGAAGATTGCACGGGGGCGACCTTGATGGGCAAGATCGCCGGTTAAATCAAACGATGACCATTACAGAATCCGATATTCAAACGGTAAAACAGCGCTTTGGGATCATTGGCAACGCCCCACAGCTGAGTAATGCCGTGCGGGTGGCGATGCAGGTGGCCCCTACAGAAATGTCGGTTTTAATAACCGGAGAAAGTGGAAGTGGAAAGGAGTCCTTTTCAAAGATTATCCATAACCTGAGCCCCCGCAAACACGGGCAGTTTATTGCGATCAACTGCGGTTCCATTCCGGAGGGGACGATCGATTCCGAATTATTTGGCCATGAGAAAGGATCCTTTACGGGAGCTCATGAAGCCCGCAAGGGGTATTTTGAAGTCACTAACGGCGGGACTATTTTCCTGGACGAAATTGGTGAAATGCCGCTGGGAACACAGGCCCGGTTACTGCGCGTATTGGAGAACGGCGAGTTTATTAAGGTTGGTTCCTCCAAAGTCCTGAAGACCGACGTGCGCGTGGTGGTGGCCACCAATATGAATTTGATGCTGAAAGTGGAACAAGG
>JBGPGZ010000478.1:0-3676 GCA_041484175.1 Cyclobacteriaceae bacterium
AACCCAGGGAGGAATTTTCAGGTTTTCATAGCTAAATTTAGGGTGGGAAGCAGTTGCATCTTAAATTTCTCAAAATATTCATTGGTGGCCGTCCTTCAACAAATTGCATTTATCTCCGTCCTTGGTCTTGCCGGTTATTTTCTCCGCAAGCGTGTGCTGGGCATCCGCGACAACATCCGGCTTGGGAAAAAGAAAGTATTCACCGACCACAAAGGACAGCGCCTGAGAAATGTGCTTTTGATTGCCTTTGGGCAAAAGAAAATGTTTAAACGATTGACCCCGGCCATTCTTCACTTTTTTATTTACGTCGGATTTTTGGTGATCAATCTCGAAGTACTGGAGTTTGTCATTGACGGCATCATTGGCACACACCGGATTTTTGCTCCAGCCCTGGGAGAGATTTATGGGATCTTAATGAATGCTTTTGAATTTCTGGCAGTGGCAGTGTTGGTGGCTTGCGTTGCTTTTTTGTTCCGCCGTAATGTACTCAAACTTCCAAGATTCAGCTCAGCGGAAATGACATCATGGCCGCGACTAGACGCCAATCTTATTCTTGCGATCGAAATCACGTTAATGCTCGCCATTCTAACCATGAACGCCGCCGATCAGCTTTTACAAGCAAGAGATGATCACTACACGGCCACGGGAATGCTTTTTTTTAGCTCTTATCTCACTTCAACACTTCAACACTTTAACACTTCAACACTTATCGCTGTGGAACGTCTTGCCTGGTGGTTTCACATCATGGGAATTCTTGGCTTTTCCGTTTACATCACTTACTCCAAGCATCTCCATATTTTCATGGCGTTCCCTAACACCTATTTCGCTCATGTGGAGCCAACAGGACAAATCCACAATATGCCGGTGGTAACGCGCGAAGTGAAATCCATGCTCGGTCTGGTTGCAGCCGAAACAGCGCCTGCACCAGAGCCCGGAAGATTTGGGGCAAAGGATGTCAACGATTTGGAGTGGAATGTTCTAATGTCGGCCTATGCTTGCACTGAATGTGGACGGTGTACTTCTGAATGCCCCGCCAACCTCACGGGAAAGAAACTATCTCCACGAAAGATCATGATGGATACGCGCGACCGGATGGAAGAAGTTGGACGAAGCCTGGAGAAAGGAGGCCCGGGATTGGCCGATGGAAAAACCCTGTTTGGGAATTACATCACCAAGGAAGAAATCAACGCGTGCACCAGTTGTAATGCCTGTGTGGAGGCTTGCCCGGTGATGATCAACCCGCTGCAAATTATCTTGGAGTTGCGCCGGTACGTCGCGATGGAGGAATCCGGGTCGCCGGCACAATGGAATTCGATGTTTCAAAATATAGAAACCAGTTTTGCGCCCTGGAAATTTTCTGCAAGCGACCGGTTTAATTGGTCAAATGAGATGGATCGCTGATAAAATGAACACGTTGAGCAAATAACGATGAGTGCGAAAAAGAAATAGCGTATGGAATACAAAGTCCCTACCATGGCCGAAATGATTTCCAAAGGAGAAACTCCGGAAGTTCTCTTTTGGGTAGGTTGCGCGGGCTCGTTCGACGACCGCGCCAAGAGGGTGACCAAGGCCTTTGCAAAAATACTGACGTCGGTGGGGGTAAAATTCGCAGTGCTGGGCACCGAAGAGTCTTGTACGGGTGATCCGGCGCGGCGTGCAGGGAATGAATTTCTTTTTCAAATGCAGGCCATGAACAACATCCAGGTGTTGAACGGCTACCAGGTAAAGAAAATCGTTGCGACATGTCCGCATTGTTTTAATACATTGAAGAATGAATACCCGGAATTGGGAGGGACGTACGAAGTCATCCATCACACAAGCTTTCTGCAACAACTCATTAACGACGGTAAGATCAAACTGAAGGAGGGGGGATCGTTTAAGGGAAGAAAAATCACCTATCATGATTCATGCTACCTCGGACGGGCAAATAATATTTACGAAGCACCCCGTGAGGTGCTTGCTTCCCTGGATGCCGACCTGGTCGAAATGAAGCGGTGCCGCACCACCGGGCTATGCTGCGGGGCTGGCGGGGCGCAGATGTTTAAGGAACCTGAAAAGGGTAAAAAGGACATTAATATAGAGCGGACGGAAGAGGCGTTGCAAACAGGGGCTGCAACGATCGCCGTAGCATGCCCATTTTGCATGACGATGATGAGCGATGGCGTGAAAAACAAGGAGAAGGAGGCTTCCGTAAAAGTAAGAGACATTGCCGAACTAATTGCTGAAGCGCAGGGGCTGACCGCTTAGCCCCTTTGGCATTGGTACATTGATAAAGAACATGACTTTGAGATTATTTTTTACAATTTGGTGTTAAAAGAAATAAGAGGTTAACGTTATGTATATCGATTTTAATTTGTTGCCCGGTTATGCACGCCTTTGGATTTACCAGGCTAACAGAAAGATTTCTGCCGCTGAAGAAAATCCCATCCGCAACGAGGCACTCTCCTTTTGTGAGCAATGGGAAGCTCATGGACAACCTTTAAAAACCTCGTATAAAATTGAACAAAATCAGTTTCTAATCTTTGCCGTCGATGAAGGCTTTGGCGGGGTGAGTGGATGTTCGATTGACGGGTCGGTCAAGATGTTGAAATCGCTGCAGGACCTTATGGGCCTCGATTTTTTTGACAGATCGAAAGCTGCCTTTCTGCTTGACGGACTTGTAACCCTTATTCCTGTTGCAGAATTAAAGAAGGCATTTGCATCCGGTACACTAAGACCAGACTCATTGGCGTTTAATTCTCAGGTGACCACCAAGGAAGAATGGGAGAAGAATTGGATTCTGGCAGCCGAGAAGACGTGGCTGAGGCGGTTTCTTCCCAAAACTTCGGTAGCCTGAGAGCGTCTCTTTTTTTGTAACTTTAGAACCACGTTGGGTAAGCAAATGGAATTGGCCCGTATGAATTGGAGAACCCTGTTTCTGATTGGAAGTCTCGTGGTTATTTTTTCATGCAGCCCTTCAAAGAAGGCAGCAAAGAACTTCCGCTACGGAAGATACCAGAACGTAATAAGTTATTATAAGGGCGTGCTGGCAAAACAGCCAGGCAACGGCAAGGCAAATTACTTTGTTGCCGAATCTTACCGCCTTTCCAACCGAATCAAAGAAGCTGAACCGTATTATGCAAAGGCGGGGGGACGCGGGATCAGTAAAGACTCTGTCCGTCTCTATTATTCCAAGTCATTGAAAGCCAATGGCAAATACGATGAGGCGCGCAAGACATTGGAGGAACTGGAGGGCAGCGCCGAGAACGAAGAAATAAAGGGCCGCGCGCAAAAGGAACTGGATGGGCTTAATTATCTTCAACGACTGGCGGAAAAGAAAAGCTACTATAAGGTCAGGAACCTGGAATCCATCAATACTCCCTTTGCGGAGTATGCGCCCGTGTATTTGAACAGCGAATTGTATTTCACTTCTTCCCGCGGCAACGGGAGAATCTATGAAGCAACAGGTACGCCGTTTTCAGATCTGTACAAAGCTGCAACCAAAGGGGCGGTCGTAGACGTGAATACCATCACGCCCCTGCCGCCGGCCATCAACGACCCGATGATTAATGAGGGGTGTATTACCTTTTCCCCGGATGGGAAAATCATGGTCTTTGGAAAGGGGAATACCGGGAAAAGAAAAGATGGCTACGACGTTGATTTATATATCTCACGTTTCAGAAACGGCACCTGGGCA
>JBGPGZ010000479.1:0-3674 GCA_041484175.1 Cyclobacteriaceae bacterium
CCTTGAGAACGCTGTATCCTTTGGAGTTAGACGAAGGCTTATGCCGGACCATCTTAAATCCCAACGGGGTGGGTTCAAAATGTTTTTCCTTTAACCGCAAAGTCTTCGCCGAACGCCAATACCACGACTGGTGGACAAAGGTAACGTGGGCCGGGTCGATCAATCCGATAACCGAGTGGTCAATGTTGGTAGGCAATACAGCACGCTCAACATGAAGAAACTTTTCGCCGGCTGACAACAAGAGATTGGGCGGTTCTACTTTCGGCCGAATGTTCGGTAACTTTTTCTCGGGAATATAAATCCAAACCGTTCCATTGATTTCCCTTACGGGATAGCGAAACACCCTGATCTTGCTGAACTCAACCTGACTTGCAGGATCAATGGCTGGAATGTTTTTACACACGCCGTCGCAATTGAACTGCCAGCCGTGGTAGCAGCATTGGATCGTCTCCCCGTCGAACCAACCTGCTGAGAGCGGCACGCCACGGTGGGGGCAATTGTCGCGAAGACCAAAGGGCTGCCCCTGGGGATCCCTTCCAAAGACGATCTTCTCACCCAGAATTTCCTTTGGGACCAGTTTCCCTTTCTTCAGGAACGAGCCATGAAATGCCAGGTACCACAGGTCCTTGATAAACAGAGATGCATCCGCCATGTAATTACTTTGTAAATAACTTCCCTTCAACCGGGCACGGAAAAAATTTTGGTAAAAAAATAGGGCTGTTTTGTTCAAACAGCCCTTCAATATGTCTTTTCAATTATTTGACTCGTTTACTTATCTCGTCGATCTTCGCCTGAGCCTTTTCGTTACCCAGCGATTGAGCCTTCCTGTAAAGCTCTAATGCCTCTTTCAACGTTTCCTTCTTTTTGCGCGGGGCGAGCTTGGTCCGGTTGGCGGCTTCTTCGATCGCCTGGGCCTGAGCATAATAAGAATCGGATTCACTCATCTTGCTCTGCACCATCATCTCCTGGATTTTGGCTTCAATCAGCGCAAGTTCCTGTTGCTTTGTCTGGATTTGCCCTTCCTTATCGCTCAACTCCGCTTCCTGTAGTCCAACGGTCGTGATCAGGTTTTGGTTGGTACTCTTGAGCTCTTCCACGTTTGCCTGCAACGAAGCAATTTCTTTATTTCTCTCTTCCAGATCGGCTTTCAGTTTTTTGACCATCACAGCATACGTTGCGGCGTTACCTTTGGATTTTTTAAGGGACTTCTCCAGGTCTTCAATTTTATTTTGCGTGTCCTTGACATAGTTATTAATATCCTTCATGCGCGACGTATAATCGTCGTACGTGGTACCTTCCACCATATTCACACGCAGCAACTGGCGGTTGGCATCGATAGAGTCCATCAGGCTCCCTACTTCCTGAAGGGTATTGGCAAACTGCTGACTGGTTTGCAGCTCTGCCTTTAACGAGTCAACCTGAGATTGAAGCTTTTCTTTTTCTCCTCCGCAACTCATCATCACTACACCTATAGCCAAAACAATTAGAAATTTCTTTACCATACAGTTGTTAGTTTATTTTGACAAAAATACGCCGTTTCGGCCTGTCTTGCCCAAAAACAAAATATTTTTTTAATACTTTATTAAATCCTTGCGCTTCGTGTAAATTCGCACCCGTTCTTACGTACCAACACGGTTTCGATGCCCAAATTAATCACCACGCGCACGCGTATCGCAGACCTGGGCAAACCTCGTATCATCATCATAGGGGGGGGATTCGGAGGGCTCGAAGTAGCCAAAGGCCTGCGCAACGTCAGGGCACAAGTCGTATTATTTGACAGATACAATCATCATACTTTTCAGCCGTTGTTATACCAGGTGGCCACCTCCGGATTGGAAACCAGCTCTATCGTTGCCCCGTTTCGAAGACTTTTCGGCTCTCAGGAGGACTTCTATTTCCGGCTTGCCGAAGTGATCAAGGTGAAGCCGGAAGAAAACTACATAGAAACGTCGATCGGCGGTGTGGCATACGATTACCTCGTCATTGCGTCCGGGGCGGTGACCAATTTTTACGGGCTGCGGGAATTGGAGAAACATGCCTACTCCATGAAGACCATTGTGGACGCTATCAAGTTGCGCAATAAAATTATCCGCCAACTGGAATATGCCCTGCTGACGGAAGATGAAGAGGTCATGAACAGCCTGATGGATTTCGTCATCGTCGGCGGCGGCCCGACGGGTGTTGAATTGGCAGGCGCGTTATCAGAATTAAAGAAAAACGTTTTTCCTAAAGACTACAAAGAGCTTGACATGCGTGCGATGGATATTCATCTCATCGAGGCATCTCCACGACTCCTCCACGGAATGTCAACGCAGGCTTCTCACAAGGCACAGGATTTCCTCATAAAAATGGGCGTACATGTGCGCTTGAATACGGCGGTGACTTCTTACGATGGATATGAAGTTGTTTTGGGTACGGGTGAAAAACTCATCTCGCGCTCGCTGATTTGGACTGCGGGCGTCAAAGCCAATCCAATTGCCGGGTTCAAACCGGAAGTGATCACCGCGGGAAACCGATTGTTGGTTGATCAATTCAACCACGTTAAGGGCTTCGACAATATTTTTGCCATTGGTGATGTGGCACTGATGGAAGGTGATGAGCTTTTTCCGAAAGGCCATCCACAGATGGCTCCGCCTGCGCAGCAACAAGGAAGGCTGTTGGCGAAAAATATCAGGAATCTTATTGCTAACAAGCCACTAAAGGCCTTCCATTATTTTGACAAAGGCGCGATGGCGACTATTGGGCGAAACAAAGCAGTCGTTGACATGAAGGGGGGTATCCGTTTTCAGGGCGCTTTCGCATGGTACGTTTGGATGTTTGTCCATCTCATGTCGTTGGTAGGTTTTAGAAATAAGGTCTTTACATTTCTTTCCTGGATGTGGAATTACTTTTCATTTGATCGAAGTAACCGCCTCATCATCGGGAGAAATGAAGAAAAACTCAGTTCCGAAGAAGTAAAACCGGAAGTGGTCCATTTAGAAAAAGTAACGTAGAGCAAGATTGGAAGAAACACGACATAGTAAACTTCATGCCCTTTCTACCGCCGGGGTTTTGGTTTCATTGGGAATTATCTACGGTGACATAGGAACTTCTCCATTGTACGTATTTAAGGCCATCGTTGGGACGGCCACAGGTAAAAATGCCGGCGTTATCACAGAGGACCTGGTTCTGGGAGGTGCCTCGTGCGTTTTCTGGACGCTGACGCTGATCACTTCATTGAAATATATTTACCTGGCCTTGAATGCCGACAACAAGGGGGAAGGCGGAATTTTTGCGTTGTACGCCCTGGTAAGAAGATACAAGGCAAAATGGGTAATCTACGCTGCGATCATCGGATGTTGTACCCTGATTGCAGACGGATTTATTACGCCGGCCATCAGCATTTCATCCGCCGTCGAAGGAGTGAGACTTCACTATGAGGAATTCGACCCTAGGCCGTTTGTGATCGGGATCCTGGTTTTGCTTTTTTTCTTTCAGCAATTTGGAACCAGCGTAGTGGGCAAGACCTTCGGCCCCATTATGATGATTTGGTTTATCACCATTGGCGCATTTGGTCTTATTCCGCTTTCTCAAAACCTGTCGGTCCTTAAAGCAGTCAACCCGGCCTATGCATGGGACTTGCTTACACACTATCCGAACGGATTCTGGCTGCTGGGTGCCGTCTTCTTGTGTAC
>JBGPGZ010000480.1:0-3665 GCA_041484175.1 Cyclobacteriaceae bacterium
CCTTCAGGCTCTTCAGCGTGCGTCCATAATCCAGCATGCTTTCTTTGATGTCCTTTTCAAAAACCGGGTACAATTCTTTTACCTTCTTGTCACGGGTTGCCTCATCCACATCTTCCAGGTCAATGGTTGGCATATCGTATTTTTTGAACTCCTTTACATTGCATGAATAGACTTGCATATAGTAAATTACTCCAAAATCTTTCAGGCGCTCATAATAGATATTTTCTTCGGTAAAATAGCTTTTGGAAAGATCGGATTGGTAGAGGCGATTTAAGATGCTGGAGAGCAGTTCCAGGTCCGGTGTGAGTTCATCCGAAGTCTCACTATTGATTACATGGATTTTCGCTATAAACTGATCACGTGTCAGCTTCCCCTGTTTATATTGAATGTGGTCGGCCTTGCTGCTTTCCAACGAAATGAATTTTCGTTTGGGTGTGTTCACACCGGCGAACCAAAAGCGCTGTCCCTCATGGCGGTTTGTAATCATGATCCTTTCCTCCACCGAAAGTTGGGAAATCAGATCACCATAATCGGCCATGAAATTCTTGGACGCCTCAATGATCTTCTGATTCACCATATTATTCAGACTATCACTATTGGTCCTCCTTCCATTGGATGCCCGGCCGCGCGATGTCGCTGTTTTGGCTTTCAATCTTACCTTCTCACAGTCTTCACAGTCCTTTTCCTTATCCGGAGCAGGAGTACTGCCGCTGATAGAATAGGAATAGTTACCATCCGGTCCGTTGTTGATAATAATATTGGGCTCATCGCCCAGTTGGAACATCATCGGTCCTCCAAAATCCATGGGGAGGCGAAAGGTAACGCCGTACCCTGGGGTATAATTTCCCTCTACTTCAAAAGGAAAGAAATTCCGCTTTCCAAATTGCTGCTTGACGAGCGTACTCAGTACATTCTCTGCAATTTCGATATCCCGCTGCATCCGCTGCTCATCGATCTTGATCTGCGCATGGACGGCCGTCGCTGCACCCACCCCCGCAATCATCCATAAAATCTTCACGATCCTTTTCATATAAACTTCAGTTTTAGTAGTTGTTTTGCTTTTTAGTGACACTTGTGTTAGAAATGATACTCGATAGTATTTGCTCTGTTTCCTGCTTGAACTGGTCGGTGTTCTGCTCCATGCTGCTCATCCGGGTCTGAAACAAATTCAAATCCTGGTTGCGCTGTTCCTGCATGTACTTGGAGAATTCGACCAATAAATTTTCCACATATCTTTTTTGCTCCGTAGAGGAGAGGAGCAAATAGTCTTTCACAAGCCGGAGATTTTCATCCCGAAGTCCTGCCACAAATGTGCGAACCTGATCCTTTGATGCCTGCGAAGCGCTCTTCACCAGGTCGTCGATCTTTTCTGAATTCCGGTCAAGGCAGACGCGGATTGACTGATCAATCATCTTTTGATTGTCCACCCAATGAGCGGCAAGCAATTCATTATTTCTTGTCAATGATGTATTGATCATGGCCTGCACCGTTTCCGGTGTCAGACGCTGCGCCTCCGCGGATTGTGACGGCTTGCCGGATTGAACAGACATTTCCTGTTTTATTCCGTCAAAAGTGATCCTTAGTTCCCCGCCTCCATAATGGATCTCCATTCCGATTAATCTTCCAGCAACTATGATCAAAAGGAAAGATGCCGCGATACTGATCACCGTCTTGAAATAAACCGATCGGAATAGCGTTCTTACGGTTGGTTCGTTTTCCGCAAAGACCGGAGGAGCGATTACCTCCTTGTCTTTAAGCCCGCTGATGACTTTCAACACATCCTCCATTTCCTGCATGCGTTTCCGTTCTTCAGGATGTTCCTGAAAATACTGTTCCAACTTCGCAGTTTCTTTCTCTTCCAACTCTCCGTAGAGATAGGAGAGCAAGGTGTTTTCGTCTGGTTTATAATTCATAGCCAATTGTTTCCTTGGTGATATTATTCTTGTTTAAAATTTTCCTTAGCCCGTCCAGGGCATAATACATCCGGGACTTCACGGTATTCTCTGAAAGGCTCAATACTTCTGCGATTTCCCGGAATTTCAAGCCTTCATATTCCTTCATGATCACGACTACCCGTTGCTCTTCGCTAAGTTCCGTCAAGCACCGCTGGAGGAGATCTGAAAGCTCCGTCTGCCTTAACTGCCTTTCCGGATTTTCACTCCGGTTACGGCTTTCTTCCCAGCGGTAGCTGTCTTCACCTTCACCCGGCTTCAGGTCATGCAATGATACGGAACGGTTCGATTTATTTTTTCTCAATTCCTCGCGGCAATAGTTCACGGCAATGGTATAGAGCCACGACTTGAATTTTCCGATGTCCTGGAGGCCGCCAATGTTCCGGTGCATGCTGATAAACGTTTTTTGCGAAGCTTCCATCGCCAGGTCGTGATCAAAGAAGAATTTATAAGAATAGTTGTAGATGCGCTTGTACCACAATTGCATCAGTTTGCCCTGGGCATTTTTATCCCCCTCGCGCGCACGGGCGATCAGCGCATCGGTATGCATCATTGTAACCACTGATTCATTTAATTTCGCTGATTCCACAGACTTAGGACTGCTGATTCAAGTGATCACGCTGATTGAGCAGATTTAGGTCGTTCATATGGTAAAGATGGCGAGTTGTTCAAAAAAGTTTTACAATACGTTGGTTTTGTTTTGAATCAATGAACAGGAGCCGGCATGCTGGATTTCCGGCCCTAAGGACCGCTGATGCAACTGATTATACTGATTTCATTAATGGGAGGCGTGGGTATTTTCAGATTTTGGTTTTCTTTGTAGCGAATGAAGAAGATTATTTCTTTTCTGATACGGTATGTACCCCGCAGGTACCTTCAGCTTTTCAGCGGTGTCGGACTCAAGGCAGTCGGAATTCTTTACGCGGGTCGGGCTGTGGAATGCCCGATTTGCAACCACCACTATCGGAAGTTTTTACCCTATGGAAGGATTAATCCAAGGTCCAACGCCCTGTGTCCGAATTGTCTTTCCCTTGAACGTCACCGGCTGATCTGGCTCTATCTGAAGGAAAAGACTAATTTTTTTTCAGCGCGACTCTCTGTACTTCATATTGCGCCCGAACCCTGTTTCATGAAGCGCTTTGAAAAGATCCATGGCGAAAAGTACATTACGGCTGATATCGAATCTCCGCTTGCAAAAGTAAAGATGGATATCCACCTGATACCCTTTGGGGAGAATCATTTTGACGCTGTTTTATGCAACCATGTGCTTGAGCATGTCGCGGACGACATAATGGCCATGAGCGAAATAAAGCGCGTGTTGAAACCCGGCGGCTGGGCTGTCTTGCAAGTGCCCTTTTTTTCTCCGGTTCCAGAGAAGACTGTGGAGGATGCAGGTATTACCGATCCCCGCGCGCGCGAAAAAGCATTCGGCCAGGATGACCATGTGAGGCTGTTTGGGAAAGACTACCTGCAACGCATTCAGCGATCCGGATTGAAAGGGGTAGCCAATGAATTTGCAAAAACGTTGCCGGAAGAAATCGCAACCAGATATGGAGTTGTTCGGGGGGAGATTATTTATTTGGGGCTGAAGTAATGTAAAGCAAGGAGGAGTGATTGTGTGGCAAGCATATCCTTCTTAGCCACCAGGGCACCAAGGCTCCAAAGAAGATTCCTCTCCTTTGGCAAGGGATCATCTCCCGATGGGTACAATAC
>JBGPGZ010000481.1:0-3637 GCA_041484175.1 Cyclobacteriaceae bacterium
ACTAGTGGTCCTTAACAGGCCTCCAGCTCTTATGTTTGAGGTGAAAGTATAGCATTGATCCACCGATCAGGACCGTGCCGGCGAAGGAAATAATATAGCCCGTCGATATAAAGAAATTCAGCCAACTCAGTTTCGCATACCCGAATTCCTTAAAAAACAATACCCCCACACTGCCCAGATATCCAAACGAATCAGCCACGTACATCGTAAAGCCAACCGTGCCCACATATTGAAAAGACGCAATCAACCGGTCAAAGAAAATGCTGTTGAATGGAACGTAGCCCAGGTACAACCCAAGCCCAATGAGGACCATCCAAACCAGGGGGCTGATCAGCGCCGATTCAAAAAGATAGGTGGCTACTCCAATCAGGATCATACCGAACATAATGATGAGATGGTTTATCATGAAGGCCAGCTTGTTGTTTTTGATCAGCATGAGGCTTCCCATGACCACGAGCACGATGATGGACACGGGAATTTCTGTGGTTGTAAAAATTTCCGGTGAATCGCCATAGCCCAACGTTTTCCAGACTTCAGCGGAAAAGTTATCGCGGAAATCGCGGAAGGAGGTAAGCAGCATGTAGGCAAGGACAAAAAGAACAATTCCAGGTGCGAAGGTGAACAGAAATTTTTTTCGGTCCCCGAATTTCATAGGTTGCCTCTTGGTGCGCAACGCTTCGTCCAGTGCCGAGGGCGGGGGAAGTTGGTCAAGCAGCCATAAGAAAAGAAGCAGCGGCGCTACAAACAGAAGGGATGCCACCAGCGGCATCCAACGCTCCGACGTACCCCAGTCGCGCATGATAAAACCGCCCACCGATTTGCATAAACCGGCGGAGAAAATAAAACTTACCGAAAGGCCGGCACCCAATACCTCTGTAAATCGCCGTCCCTCCAGGTAACCAAAGACCATACCCCACACCATCCCGAGCGGCAGGCCGTTGGTGAAAAGAAAAATCATGTTATAGGGAGCCGGGACAACGGCAAATAGAAACCACGAGACGCCGGCAATCGCAACCATTAACAATATTCCGAATGAGCGGGAATGCGCCTTCAGTTCGGAAATGACCTTAATGCCGATGAATTTTGACAACGCATAACCCACTACCTGAAAAGTCACCAGCCAAACTTTATAACTTACACCCCAATACGTCAGCCCCTCAAAAGTGGCGACCGCAAAGGTTTTGCGAAAGGCATACACGCACGTATAAAGGCAAAACGCCGCGAGGGTTGCGTACAGGGCAAAGAGAAAACCGTTGGCTTGCTTGAGCCAGACCGTGATCCGGGATTCAGTGGTGGTCAATGACAATTCCATTTTCGTTAAAGTCAAATTGGCGCCATTTGCCTTCTTTGAGCGCTGTTATTTTTTTAAACCCTATTTTTCCAAGGAGCATCGCTGTTTCATAAAATTGATTTGTGAGATCGTCAGGATGGTGTGCGTCCGAATTGATCGTGATGGGGATATTCTTTTGTAGAATCAGTTCAAGTACCCAGGGACTTGGGTAAGGCGACAGGGATTTTTTCAGATAAAGACCGCGCGTATTTACTTCCACGATGATTCCAGATTCCTGAACGAGATCCAGTGTTTTCTTTACCTCCCGTTGATACCATGGATCCGATTCCTTAAAGAATTTTTCACCGATGTTGTGAATTTTGACTTTATCAATATGTCCAACGATCGTGGGGGGTGCCGTGGCAATCATTTCGCGGGTTAATTCAAAATAGCGCGTGTAAGTTGCCTGAATGTCATTTTTAAAAATCGCTTCAAGCCCTTTCAAAAAGCCCTCGTGCGGACCGTCAATTTCCCAACGCTTCCCGTCCGCAAAAGCATCCGCAAAATGAACAGATCCAATCGTATAATCGAGTTGCAATTCAAATTTTTTGGGAGATGTGACGGTGGGTATATAATCCACCTCGAGGCCGGCGTAGATTTCCAGCGCTGAGGATTTCTTCAACTCCTTGATTTCATAAAGATAATTTTCCAAAGCACCTGCTTTCATACACCATTTGCAATCAAATGGTATCGGTGCGTGAGAAGAAAACCCAAGACTTACCATATGCCGGCCCTCGGCCGAGTGCACGATTTCAGCAAGCGGACTTTTGCCATCACAATAGTTTGAATGTGTATGAAAGTTCGTCCACATGCTCTATTTCTTAATAAATTTTGATCTCAAGGTAGCAAAATGGCGAATGCTAAAACCAATAATCTAAATTACCATTAGTGACCCTGAATGGTTGATTGTATTTTTTTTAACACAGAGAACACAAGGGTTTCACAAGGGTCACTAAGGGAAGCATGTCTTAATTGTGTCCATTGTGCAACCCTTGGTGCTTTGTGGTTAAGGTATTTTTTTACCACGAGGGTCACAAGTTGTATTTTAGTTGTTTTAGTTATGTTTGCAAAACCTGGCCTATGGACCAGCACCTTACCTATGAGCTTTAAGAAATTACTTTTTACCCCCGGCCCCTTATCCACCTCCTCCACCGTAAAGGCTGCTATGCTCGAAGACATGGGCTCGCGGGACACGGCATTCATCAATTGCGTGAAAGAGATTCGCACAGGATTACTCGATTTGGCCAAGGTTTCGAAGGAAGGAGGCTATGAATGTGTTATCGTGCAGGGTTCGGGAACATTTGGTATTGAAAGCGTGATCTGCAGCATCGTCGGCAAGAATGATGTCTTGCTGGTGATGGCCAATGGAGCCTATGGTGAGCGAATTGTCAAGATGGCCAACATCCACCAATTAAACCATTATGTTCTGCGTTTCCCTGAAGACGAGATCGTAACGGCGCACGCAACGGCTACCTTTTTGAAAGATCATGCGGAGATTACGCATGTAGCCTGCATTCACAGCGAGACGACCACCGGGTTGTTCAACCCGATAGAAGAGATCGGCGCGGTTTGCAAACAACATAAGAGCGTTTTTATTGTCGATGCCATGAGCAGTTTTGGCGGCGTGGAGATGAATATGGAAAAAAGTAATATTGATTTTTTGATTTCTTCATCCAATAAGTGTATTGAAGGCGTACCGGGATTTGCGTTCGCCCTGTGCAAACGCACCGAACTGCAGAAATCAAAAGGCCAGGCGCGCAGCCTGAGCTTGGATTTGTATGATCAATGGGCCGGACTTGAAGCGAGCGGACAATTTCGCTTTACACCCCCTACCCTGAGCCTGATGGCATTTCGACAAGCGATGATTGAATTGAAAGAAGAGGGAGGGGTCCAGGCGCGCGCGAAACGCTACAAGGAAAATAAATCGCTGTTGGATGCAGGGATGGCTAATCTCGGATTCAAGCAGTATCTCAGACCCGAAATACAAGGGCATATCATCACTTCATTCCTTTATCCCAAAGACCCTCATTTCAATTTCGAACGGTTTTATAAAAAACTCAGCGACAGGGGATTTGTAATCTACCCGGGCAAACTCAGCAAAGCCGACGCCTTCCGGATTGGCAACATCGGCCAGATTTATCCAGATGATGTCAGGGCACTCATCAAGGAGATCGGAGAAGTATTGGTGGAGGAGGCCGTTGAGGTTTAGTCATTAGGCCTTGGTTCATGGGCCTTGGGCCTTCGTCATTAGTGGTATGTGAACAGCTTGATTCAATAACCAAGACCCAATGACCAATGCCCAATGAC
>JBGPGZ010000482.1:0-3636 GCA_041484175.1 Cyclobacteriaceae bacterium
CGTCGCAGACCATTGTTTTTACCAGCATCGTTCCAACGTCAGGGAGCATCACCATGGACTTCAACGTTGCGCCAGGCTCCACCTTTGCTTATCTTAATGTGCTGGATATAACAGAGAGCTCAGCGCCAGTAAACGGGCGCTTCGTGAACAACAATTCCGATGCAAATGGTGAATTATCCCAAAAGGCAGCGGTGATTGAATCCGGTTTGGAAGTTTATCCGAATCCTGTCAGCAATGCAGTCACCGTAAGGGTGAATGACCCTGTCCAGCAGAAAGCCGTTGTTCAGATTATTGATTTAGTTGGAATAGAAATCGACCGTCGTGAGACCAATACCAACCAGAATAACGTATTTGACCTTCGTTCTTTATCGCCCGGATTGTACCTGATCAGGGTAAAGTTGGAAGGGAAGAATTATAGCAAAGTTTTTGTAAGGCAGGACTAATTGAGAAGCGAGAAGTTGAGAAGGAAGAAGTCGAGAAGTAAGGAGTAAGAAGCACAAGGGAGTAGGGACGATCATTTTGAATTTCTTAGTGTCTTAGGGCCTTTGTGCCTGCGCACCGAAGTGCTTCGGCACGCAGGTGTGGCAAATGCCCATGTTGCAATGAAAGTCTAAACTAAATTCAATAAAACATTCCGGTTGTTAATTTGCAATCCTTAAAAAGACCAAAAGGAAAAAACCCCGACACTACCGGGGTTTTGTTTTTTTATTGAACTGAGGTAGGGCCGCTACTTATTTAGGGCGGTCTTTATTTCACTACCGACAACCAGATAAACCACCTGTTGTCCTTCCGGAAAATCCTTTGATGAATAATAAAGCTTAAGCGTATTGCTTCCCTTTTGCAATAGCGCTGTTATCTCTTTGACCTGGCACGTCATTGACTCTTTATAACCAGAGGACACACCATCAAACCGCCATTCCTTCAAAACTTTGTTGTGGTCGTCTTTAATGCTGAGCATTCTGCCCGTTACCGTTCTTCCGCATTCACTGTATTTCACGATTAGCTGATTATGATTTTCGGAAGGATCCAATCGCAACTTCGGTGCATCCATTTTGGAATTCACGTACTGCTCGATTACCAATTTATTGTCAAGGTAAACCTGGAAACTGTGAGCGCCGGGTCTGCTGGAGAACGAAACAAGCATGGTACACAGGGCGACTCCAATCAGGGAGTTCACCCACGAAATTTTGAAGAGCTTTTTCATATCATTTTATTTTTGTTGTGGATTTGAAACTTTCCAATACCATAATAAGAAACGCATAAAAGGGCCCAGGGTGTAATGAATGTGATCATCTGCATAGAATACTTGATGAAATGCAGTATGAGTAAGGGCCCAGGAAAACGTGACCCGGTAATTAGGGATTTGTTGGTTGGCTTAAAAAGGTCTAAAGAATCGGGTGTTCCGAAATTAAATATCTAAAAAAATCATTGATGTGGGCTGAAAATTCTTTTACCTTATGGAATCCGCATAACTAGCCCAATAAACATCAAACCATCTTCATGCCATGAATAAACTATTAATATTCTTATTTATCTTTTTGCAGACTGTAGTTGTAGCACAAGTGCCCGTAGAAAAATATGCCATTGATTCTGCTTCTGTGGAGCATCCGGGTGTGCCCAAGGGGGAAGTGATCAAATTTGTTTTCGAGAACTCGAAGATCTTTCCGGGAACACGAAGAGAATATTGGGTTTATATACCTGCGCAGTATCGCCAGGAACAACCTGCATGTGTATTCGTCAATCAGGATGGACTTGGATGGAATGCCCCAGTTGTATTTGACAATCTTATTGATCATAAAGAAATGCCGGTTACGGTTGGTGTTTTCATTTCACCCGGACAGGTCATTGCGGCCGATGCACAAACAGCGAATGACCGTTACAACAGAAGTTTTGAATACGATGGACTGGGTGATAATTATGCGCGATTTTTATTGGAGGAACTATTGCCTGAAGTCGAAAAGCAAAAAGCAAGTGATGGCAGGGCGATCCATTTATCGAAAAATGGAAATGACAGGGCTATCGGAGGAGCAAGCAGTGGCGCTGTTTGTGCATTTACTGCTGCGTGGGAAAAGCCGGGTGAATTTTCACGGGTTTTCAGTACCATTGGAACCTATGTCGGGTTGCGCGGAGCTGAACGCTATCCAACACTTGTTCGCAAATACGAACCAAAACCCATCCGCGTATTTTTGCAGGATGGCTCAAATGATCTCAATATCTATGGGGGCGATTGGTGGAAAGCAAACGAATCGATGGAACGCGCGCTGACATTTGCAGGATATGAACTGAAACATGTGTGGGGCGAGAGCGGGCATAACAGAGATCAGGGGAATTCCATTTTCCCTGATGCGATGCGCTGGCTTTGGAAGGAATGGCCAAAGCCTGTAGCAGCCGGGATTTCAAAGAACCAGTATCTGAGTAGCTTGTTAATTCCCGGACAAGATTGGGAATTGGTTGGGCAAGGTTATCGCTTCACGGAAGGCACGGCTGCAAATGCCGCGGGTGAAGTATTTTACCAGGATATTCCGAATTCAAAGACGTATAAAGTCAGCGTTGATGGAAAACTTTCCGCATTGACTTTAGATGCCAAAAAAGCAAGCGGAACCTCCTTTGGCGCTGATGGAAAACGGTATGTGGTAGCCGGTGGAACAAAACAGATCATCAGCTACGATGTCAAGGAAAAAGAAACTGTAGTTGCCGATGATATTGCAGGAAATGACCTGGTGGTTGCAAAAAATGGAAATATCTATGTTACGGTGCCCGACGGAATACAAAACCCAAGCAAAATATATTTAATCAGGCCCAATGGCGAAAAGAAATTGGTTGATGAGGGATTAAAATTTGCGAATGGCATTGCGTTAACCCCTGATCAGACTCAGTTGTATGTTACGGAGTCCGCTTCGCATTGGGTCTGGATTTACAAAATTGAACCGGACGGGACGCTCAATTATAAGCAACGATACGGCTGGCTTCATTCCCCGGATAATGCGGATAACGCATGGGCCGATGGACTTAAATGCGACGCAACAGGCCGGATTTATGTAGCCTCGCGCTTGGGAATACAGGTGCTCGATCAAGTTGGACGAGTGAATGCGATTTTGCCATCCCCTAGCGGGCAGGTTTCCAACTGTTGCTTTGGCGGCGCAAATTTTGATGTTCTTTATATTTCTTGTGGGGATAAAGTATATCGAAGGAAATTAAATGTTCATGGGTCAAATACGTTTCAGGAACCGGTAAAACCTCCGAAGCCGGGGCTCTAAATATTAGTCATTGGGCCTTAGGCCTTGGTCATTAGTAATTGGTCATATTGGTCATTGGTAACTAGTAATTGGTGGTTGATTTTGTCAACTAAATTGTCTTCCTCCGTGTAGCTCCGTGAAATGGCTTTAACTACGCCCCGGCTATTTCACGGAGTCTCACGGAGGACACACGGAGTTTCACGGAGTTACCGTTCTCGTGTTTCACTGCCTTTACGACCTTGTGACTGTTCTTCAGTAAAACTCGTACGAAATAGAAACCTGAAGTCCAGGAGTCCGTGTGAAATTCATGCTCTTTTTGCAAGATGCTCCTATCCCTTTGGTGACCATACACATCGTAAACAACTACTGAAAATCCCTCATCGCTATTGGAAATCACGAC
>JBGPGZ010000483.1:0-3628 GCA_041484175.1 Cyclobacteriaceae bacterium
ATCAATAAATATTGGTCAGATCTAAAACATGCATCTTTTCCAGGAACTATTAAATCGGTTGAGGTTAAATTCATCGATTCAACTTATTTTAAAATGTATGAAATTGAAAGGGTCGCCGGCACCATCGCCATTGAAAGAGATTCAGCAAAGAATGTGGTGGTGAACGAAACGCTGGTAAGAGAGATCGGACTCAGCGACCCGGCAAAGGCAATTGGTGAGACCATCAATTATTACGGTATGGACGCAACGATCGTTGGTGTTGTAAGGGATTTTCAAACGGTAACTTTACACGAGGCCATGCATCCTGTGCTGCTGACAAGGTTTGAGGACTACTTCCAAAAGGTTTCCGTCAAAATTAATATGAACCAGGCTTCTCAAGCCATCAGACATCTGGAAAAACACTGGAAAGAAGCTTTCCCTGGATACTATTTCACCTTTGCATTTCTTGACGACGAACTCGCTACCTTTTACAAGGAAGACCAGAAGATATCACGGCTCCTTTTTGCTTTTGCTTCGGTAGCCATCGGAATCGGCTGCATCGGTTTGTTCGGGCTCATTACGTTTGTCTCCGTTCAGCGCTCCAAAGAGGTTGGGATCCGAAAAATATTAGGCGCAACGATTGCCAACATTGCCACCTTGTTGTCAAAGGATTTTATTCTGCTCGTTTTTGTTGCTGGTTTTATTGCATTCCCGGTCGCCTACTTTGCTCTGGACAAATGGTTGCAAGGATTTGCCAACCACATCGATCTGATCGAGAATAGCTGGATTTTCATACTGGCAGCGGGATTGGCCATTCTTTTTGCGCTGATCACCACCGGTTTTCAATCCGTCAAAGCCGCGTTGAGCAACCCGGTTGAATCGCTCAGGAATGAGTAATGGTCATTAGTCATTGGTCATTGGTCATTATTGGTAATTGGTAATTGGTAATTGGTAGAATGTAGAGTCCTTGAAACTTTAAACTCTAAACTTTAGCCTTTAGGGTTGAGACCTGAAACACATTTTATCTAAATTCTGAACGTATGCTGCTCAACTACATCAAAATCGCCTTCCGGAATCTTGTCAAAAACAAGCTCTTTTCATTTATCAACATGGCCGGCATGGCCATTAGCCTGGCTTCTTGCTTCCTGATCGCACTTTTTGTTTGGGATGAATTGCAGTATGACCGGTATCACCCTGATGGCGACCGCACTTATCGCGTTTACAACGTCCGGTCCGGGGACGATGGTGCCACCAACTATCTGCCGATTGTGCCCATGCCGTTCGCCACTTACATGCAAAAAGATTTTCCCGAGATCGAAAGTACATTGCGACTAATGGATACCTATGGCGAAATCCTATTTGAGATAAACCATCAAAAGATCCTTGAAGGTCACGGCATGTATGCGGAGCCAACGGTATTCGATATGCTCTCCCTGCAGACTATTTCAGGTTCAGCCAATACCGCCCTGGAAAAGCCCAATACCATTGCCCTCTCCGCACCCCTCGCTCTAAAATACTTCCCCTCCAAAACTGCCGTGGGCGAAAACATTAAAGTGGGGACGGAGGATTTCCTGGTAACGGCTGTCTTCGCGGAAGTGCCAACACATTTTCATCTCAAACTGAATTACCTCATCTCGTTTGCAACCATCACAAAAAACTGGACACCCCAGCGGTTTGAAAACTGGCAGTGGCAGCAATTTTTTACGTACCTGAAACTAAAACCCGGTACCGACGCCAAGGCGCTGGAGACCAAGTTTCTTCCCTTTGTTGAGAAATATGCATACCCAAAAATAAAAACGGAAGGCTTCTCCTATGTTCCGCATTTGCAAAACATAAAAGCCATTCACCTTCACTCCTCGAATTTTGAATACGAGGTAGCTCAGCGGGGCAATGCCCAAACCGTTTACATCCTTTCGTTTACCGCTTTTCTTTTGTTGGTGATCGCATGTTTGAACTTTATCAACCTCTCAACTGCAAGGTCGATCAAGCGGATGAAGGAAGTAGGCATACGCAAGGTAATTGGCGCCCTCCGTAAACAATTGATCATGCAATTTATCTCCGAATCCGTCATCATCACATTCCTTGGTTTAGGGCTCGCATTGGTCATCACCGAAGTTGCGCTCCCGTACCTTAATGCATTTGCGGAAAAAGAAGTTTACTTCCCTTTCTCGCTACCCGTTATTGGCACGATCGTAATGTCCTGCATTTCGATTGGTGTTGTTGCCGGAAGCTACCCCGCATTTCATCTCTCCCGTTTTCGTCCGGTAGCGGTGTTGTATAACAGGAACAGCAACGCTGGCAATTCTGCTGTACTCAGGCAGGGGCTGGTCGTCCTTCAATTTATGTTTTCATTTTTCCTGATCACAGGATCGATGATCGTGTTGTCCCAAAATGATTTGTTGCAACATAAAGACATGGGCTTTAACAAAGATCAACTGGTGATGATCCCATTGCGGTCGAAACAACTGGCCGATTACGAATCCACCAAGCGCGAGTTTGCCAACCATCCCAATATCCTGGGCGCAACCATCGGATACGGCATACCGGGAGACATTTTTGCGGGCGACGGCGTCATCGATCCCGTGCTGCACAAAAACCTTCCGACCAACCTGTTTACCGTGGATCACGACTATATCAAAACAATGGGTATGCATGTCATTGCCGGACGGGATTTTTCCCGCGACTTTCCTTCGGATGAAAAAAGGGGTTTCATCATCAATGAAACTGCCGTCAAGATGTTCGGCTTCGAATCCCCGGAGTTGGCCATCGGCAGACCGTTACATTGGCAGATGTGGGGTAAGGACTCCCTGAGGCGGGGAGAGGTGGTGGGCGTTGTAAAAGATTTCCATATCAAAAGCCTGCGCGAGCAACTAACGCCCGTCGTAATGCTCATCTACCCGGATGCCTTCTGGAAATTGACCGTGCGCATAAAACCAGATGACCTGACCGGTACGCTTGCGCACCTCAAAAAAACCTATGAACGGCTTACACCTGAATATCCTTTTACCTACAAGTTTGTCGACGAGAACTTTGAGGCCATGTATCGCTCGGAAGAAAAGCTTTCGAGTCTGCTTACCATTTTCACCGGACTGGCTATTGGCGTGGCTTGCCTGGGACTCTTCGGGCTGGTGGAGTACAGTGTAAATCAGCGCGCAAAAGAGATCAGTATCCGGAAGATCTTTGGCGCCAGCTTGAATTCCCTGCTCTTATTATTGACTCGCCGCTACTTTGGTCTTGTACTGATCGCTTTTATTGTGATCATACCGCTCAGTTATTATGCTGCCGAACAATGGCTTACCACATTTGCTTACCGCATTACCATCAGCCCCTTGATCTATGCTAAAGCCTGCTTCCTCATTGTTGACATCACCGCGTTCACACTGAGTTTCCAGTCGATCAAGGCCGCACTTGCCAACCCGGTGCAATCGTTGAGAAATGAGTGAATTGGTCATGAGGTCCTGGTAATTGGTAATTGGTAATTGGTAATTGGTAATTAATTTAATAGTAACATAGTAACAAAACTTACAACTTGAAACCAGACTTGAAACTCAAAATCTGAGACTTGAGACCTGAGACTTGAAACACGAAACCCGAAACAAAAAAAATCATGCTCACCAATTATTTCATTGTTGCTTTTCGCAATCTTCTG
>JBGPGZ010000484.1:0-3624 GCA_041484175.1 Cyclobacteriaceae bacterium
CTCACCCCCACCTACGCTAAGCTTTGGCGGGCAGGCCTAAGAGGGGCGCCATCGCGCTTTTATTTTTATGCGCGCAGGTTCCATCCCAGGGAAAAGAAGGGCGTGCGGTGGGAAGTAACTCAAGTCCCTCGCTCACCCCTCACCCCCACCTACGCTAAGCTTTGGCGGGCAGGCCTAAGAGGGTATCCGGATTTGCTACGTGGAGAAGAGAAAACGGACGCACAGCGCATTGCAGCCTCAACTTTTATGATCGAGGAATTCCTGGCACGTAACTCATATAGACATCGAAAATTTCAATCAAACCGGATCGCCTGAATCGGATTGATTCTCGCTACAATGGCAGTGGGGAGTAACAACACCAGCGTCACCACGACAAAGACCAATAAATTCAAGAGGAGTACCAGCTGCCAATCCCAGCCGATGGGCACGTAACTCATATAGTAATCGTGTGCATTGAGTTTGATAAATTGGAATCTGTTTTGCAAATAACAAAAACCCAGTCCCAACATATTTCCAAACAAAAGTCCTTTCAAGATCAGGCTGATACCGTTGTAGACAAACACGGATCGGATCAACCGGTTTCTTGCTCCCATCGCTTTCAGTACGCCAATCATTTGGGTGCGTTCCATCACCAGAATTAAAATCACCGAGATCATGTTAACGCATACCACGGTGAGAATGACGCCCAGCAAGATCTTCACCTGCCGGCTAACAAGGCCAAGCCATTCAAAAACCTGAACATAGGTATCGCTGACTTTTTCAGTGAAAAGATCATAGTCCATGCTTTCACTGATGGCCGTGGCTGCCTCGTTGATCTTGTTGATGTCTTTCACATAAACCTGCAAGCCGCCTGCCGTACTGTCGCTCCAGTCGTTTAATCGCTGCACCATGCGAATGTCCCCGATGATCACCTTGCTGTCGAAGTAGTCTGAGAGATTGGTTTCATAGAGGCCCACCACCTTTAGTTTGCGGAAACGCGGGGGATTTTGAATAAAATGGATGACGATGTCATCCCCCATCTTCACATTCAGTTTTCTCGCAATTACCTCGCTGAGCAAGACCTCGTGCGCATAACCGGAATCAGGAAAATGAAGGAATTCGCCGCGAACCATATTTTCTTCAAACCGGTGGAGATCAAAGCTTCTTCCAACGCCTTTGAAGACAACCCCTAGTACCTCCTCTTCCGTTTTAATGAGGCCGGGTTTGTGAATGTATTCCTGGACATGATCTACGAATCCAAATCGATCGTAGTGATTGTAAAGGTCGATGTTGAAATTGAATGGCTGCTCCTCCGCCGAGTTGTTGAGCGTATATTTCGTGATCAGCAAATGGGCGCTAAAGCTGTAAATTTTGTGCTTGATCGTTTCCTGGAATCCCGTCATAATCAGGAACGCCACGATGGCGGCGGCCAGCCCGATAGCAATGCTGGTAATAGCGATCTTGTGGATGGTAGCGGAAAATCCTCCCTCTTGACCGCGGCTGATTCTTTTGGAAATGAAGTACGAGAGATTCAATTTATGAGTATCTTAAAACCGGATTTGCAAAGGATGCAAAATAGGATTTCATGACTGAACTAACAAAGAAAATAAAGGGCTTTTTGCTTTTGATCTCCATGCTTTCTGTGGCGCAGCCTGCTCACCCTGTAAAAATTATACTCGGCGCGGAGCGGTTGGATTTGATCCTCCCGGAATTGCAAGGACAGCGCGTAGCTTTGCTGGTGAACAACACGGCCATGATCGGCAAAACACACCTGGCCGATACGCTAAAAAGTCTCAAAGTCGATTTGAAGAAAATATTTTGCCCTGAACATGGATTCCGTGGTGTTGCCGACGCAGGTGAGACCGTAAAGGATGGAATAGACCCCAGTACCGGCTTGCCGGTAGTATCGTTATATGGAAATAACAAAAAAGCATCCAGCGAACAACTGGCCGACGTCGACCTCGTGATCTTTGATATCCAGGCGGTCGGAGCGCGATTTTACACCTATATCAGTTCGCTGCACTACATGATGGAATCGTGTGCCGAACAGGGAAAGAAACTATTGATCCTGGATCGTCCCAATCCCAATGGAAGTTACATCGATGGGCCCGTGCTGCAGCCTGAATTCAAGTCGTTTGTTGGAATGCATCCTATTCCCATTGTATATGGCATGACGGTAGGTGAACTGGCTATGATGATCAATGGTGAAGGCTGGCTGGAAGGAGGAAGGAAATGCGATCTGAAAGTAGTCCCGTTAAAGAACTATACACATCAGAGTCCCTATTCGCTTCCCATTAAACCCTCGCCCAATTTGCCCAATGATCACGCCATAGCAATGTATCCTTCGACCTGCTTGTTTGAGGGTACGGTAATGAGCGTAGGACGCGGGACAAAAAATCCATTTGAATTAGTGGGACATCCTGACTTAAAAAACCAACCTTTTCAATTCACGCCTGTTGGCATTGAGGGGATGGCCAAGAATCCCCCCTATGAAAACGAAATCTGCTATGGTATCGATTTGCGAAACGAAACCCCGGCAAAGAAAATTTCCTTAACCCATTTGATGGAAATGTATTACGACTATCCCGCGAAGGAAAAGTTCTTCACGGGTTATTTCAGCAAACTGGCCGGCAACAAAGAACTCGCCGAACAAATCAAACAAGGTCTTACCGAAAAACAGATCCGGGCCACCTGGCAAAAAGATCTCAGTATATTTAAAGCAAAGCGGAAGAAATACCTGTTGTATCCGTAAGCTAGTTTCAACCCCGCAAGAACCCCGCAAGAACCCCGCAAGAAACTGCGGGGTGACAAGTATCAATAGAATCAAAAGAATTCAGAATCCATCCAGAATCCATCCAGAATCCAGTATCCAGTATGACCCAATCCGAAAAGGTAAGCGACATCCTCAAAATACTCAATAAATACTATCCAAAGGTTGCGCCGCCCCTTTACCACAAGGATGCCTACTCCCTTTTGATTTCCGTTGTACTCGCAGCCCAGTGTACCGACGAGCGGGTGAACAAGATTACCCCGATCCTGTTCAGACAGGCCGACAACCCGTTTGATATGATCAAGATGTCGGCAGATGAGATCCGGGAGATCATTAAACCTTGCGGACTTTCACCGATGAAGTCAAAGGGAATTTATGGTCTTTCAAAAATCCTGGTTGAAAAATACAATGGGCAAGTGCCACAGACATTTGAAGAGCTGGAGGCTCTTCCTTCCGTTGGCCATAAGACGGCATCGGTGGTCATGACGCAATGGTTTGACAAACCCGCCTTTCCGGTTGACACCCACATACACCGGCTTGCTTACCGGTGGGGTTTGTCGGATGGCAAAAACGTGGAGCAAACCGAAAAAGATTTGAAACGCCTGATACCGCAGTCAAAATGGAAGAAGGTCCATTTGCAGATGATCTATTTTGGCCGCAAATATTGTCCGGCGCGGGGGCATGCATGGAAAGCGTGCCCGGTTTGTAAAAAATACATGAGAAAGGAACTGAGGGATTGATTCGGGATTCTGTGAATTCAGAAGGTACGAGGTTGGAGGTACGAGGTTGGAGGTACGAGGTACGAGGAAGATAGAACGTCCCTTTGCGAATCATTGCCCCCTCTCCGCTAAATCCAGCATCCAGAATCCAGCGTC
>JBGPGZ010000485.1:0-3605 GCA_041484175.1 Cyclobacteriaceae bacterium
CAGACTCCGACCAGCTTTACCCCGGCGAGTTGAGATGAAGTATGCAAGTTGTTAAAGCCCATGATACCCATGCCAATAACAGCTATATTTACCTGATCGTTAGCGCCAAATTCTTTCTTTTCTGATGGCTGTGGTTGCAGCTCGAAGGTTTGATTTTTTTCCCTTGCCTGGAGTAAGGAAGGAATTGCGCCGCCTGCAAGCGCCGTACCAACCGCTTTCTTTATAAATTTCCTGCGTGATGATTTAGAAGATGTCATTTTCTTTATCTTTTATAATGGACCGTTAAAAATACTGGAGGGCTTACTCTCAAAATGGATCAAGACTTGGGAGTCCATTTCCGCGATTCACCTTTATAATTATATATTGTAATTTCCTTCACGCCTTTCGGAATTCGAATCTTCCTTGTAGACTGAGAAAGATAGCCGGATCCATAGTAAAACTCTACTCTTTGTTTCCGGCCATTCGTGTAATTCAATTCGGCCCAGCTGTCGAAAGTTGCCGGCTGCACTACCTCCGATCGGTCTTTCATGGTCTTCGAAAATACTTTGACACTGTCCCGGTTCTGTGTCGCAATAAACAAATCTTGCGCAGCGCACGAAATTTTGGCCAATCCCTTCGCATCACCACCCACATAAAATCCGCTTGCTAAAGAAGAAACAGGATTGAAGGAACCATTTCCATCGCCGATCAAGACAAGACCCGTGAAGGCATCGTAGCGCCCGGCAAATACTTCATTGCCGAAATCGTTGCCAATCATCAAGACATCCGGGAAACCGTCATCATTGAAATCACCGGTGACCATTCCGTTTACGGGTGCAACCTGAACAAGCGTTGGTAAGGATCGCATGGCAAAATTCCCCTTGCCCAAATTCTCCACGTAGCTGGAAGTCATATTATTGGCCTCCATGATCAACGCTCCTCTTAGCTCTTCCTCTGTGAGAAGTTGGTCGACGGTTGCCTGGCCATACTTCTTATAGCTTGCAAACTTCCTTCTGAACTTGGGGCTTTGAGAATTGAGTTCATCCCAAAAGTGCACCGGATAAAGTTTTTTCACACTGCCGTCCAGCGACTCGCGCTGGTAACACGCCAATACCGGGTCCACACTTCCATTGCCATCAAAATCTTTTGCATAAACCCGTAGCGGATAGGCTTGTGTTGCCTGATAATTATTATTCAGACCCAAATTTCCAATAATGTAATCCATGTCCCCATCCTGATCAAAGTCGGCGGCGGTGATGCTATTCCACCAACCTATTTGTCTTTCGATGCCCGTTGTATTGAGCTTGATAAAGGTTCCACCGCTATTCTTAAAAAATGTAACTGGCATAAATTCTCCGACTAGGATCAGATCTATCTTGCCGTCCTGGTCAAAATCAGTCCAAAGTGCATCAGTAACCATCCCCGGTGTTTTGAGATCCGGGCACAGCCCGGCGGTTACATTCAGAAACTTACCATGGTCATTTCGCAAGAGGTAACTTTCGGCCGGATAGGGATAACTCCCGAGGACAACCCGCCCCCCCACAAACAGATCAAGATCGCCATCCTGATCATAGTCGGCCGCACGGACGCAAGATCCAATGGCGCCGGTTTCGGGAAGTGCGCCTTTATCCAACGTAAATTGGCCCTTGCCATCGTTGATATATAGTCTGTCTTGATAAGGCTCGAGCGATGGCCCCGATTCAACGCTGCCGCTGACAATATATAGGTCTAAATCGTTGTCGTTGTCAGCATCAAATAGAAGCAAGCCTTCATCCTCCTCTACCTTTTTTTCATTTCGCAGTCTTCGCTCCTCCCGTGAAAAAGTTCCGTCCGGCTTTTGGATGTAGACCGTAGTGGCATAGCCTGCCGCACCGCCAATCAAAAGGTCATCCAGTCCATCGTTGTTAATATCCCCTACACAAATTCCAGGACCAGACTGCGAGAATTTATGAGGGACTGTCCGTTGAATATTAAAATCGATTTTATCGTCTTCGGTATTCTTGTAAGTAATCTTTGCTTGATGAGTTACATTGGAGAAAAGGTGTTTTGAATTCTTCGCATCCGGAGGAAAATTCAAGGGAACTGACTTTCCTTCTTTTTCTTCGATCGTGAGTACCTGGTTTGCCTTGACATCTGTTAATAAATCGACATTGCCGTCCGGCCATTCCACCAATACGGAATCAACGATTCCGGTGGGACCCAATCCAAAGTGAATAAATGGCTCCACCGAAGACAAAAAGCCGCGGTAGATCGATTCCTCGCTGTATTGAATCTTTCCACTTCCATAGAGGAGGGTCACTTTTGCACCGATACCCTGCACGTTTTCCTTGCGGCCTTGCAACTTGATTCGCAGAAAATTGGTTTGGCCTGGCTCCCTTTTTGACGAGCCTTTATACAAGGTGTTTTCATAGACAAAGGCCAAATCATTGATGTTGTTTACTACATAATCGAGGTCGCCGTCATTATCCAGGTCGCCAAATGCAGCGCCATTGGAAAACGATGGTGTGTTAAGACCCCAGGGTATTGTAACATCGGTAAACGTCAGGTCGCCGTTATTTTTATATCCATAGTTTGCAATCTTGACGATCGGTATTGAATCGACCAGGTAGCGGATACCGGCCACGTTGCCAATGTCCGCCCTGAAATTTGCAAAATCTTTATCCGTGATATCTTTTGGAAACCCATTCGTAACCAGCAAATCTTTGTTTCCGTCATTGTCAAAATCAGCCAGGAGCGGCGACCAACTCCATTCGGTCTGATAGATACCCGAAAGTTCGCCGATCTCACTAAACTTAATTCCCTGATCAAGTCCGCCGTTCAACTGCAGCATGTTTCTGACATACTGGTATTCATAGCCAAATTTTTCATTGTTGATATAATTCTGGTAGCTCTTGTTCCCGATCGTGGTTTTCTTGCGGCGATTGATTTCCGGAAGCATATCCAGCGTAATAATGTCCGGTCTTCCATCATTGTTTATATCGGCGGCGTCATTGCCCATCGAGAACTGACTTTGATGACTTATGAACTCCGAGGTGCTGTTTTTGAAAGTTCCGTCCTTCTTGTTGATATACAGGATGTCATTGGAGATGTAGTCATTCGAAACGTAAATGTCAGGCCATCCATCTTTGTTGAAATCGGAAATCGACAAACCGAGACCAAAGCCCTCCTGTATAATGCCCGCCGCTTTGGTCACATTGGTAAAGGTCCCATTTCCGTTATTCCGGTATAACCGGTCATTATTGGGAGATGAGCCATCGATTATTTTTGGGCGATAATTAGTCGGTAAATTATTTAGTTTCTCATTTGTGAGAATATACAAATCAAGATCTCCATCCCGGTCATAATCGAGAAACGCTGCATTGACACTGTGGCCATAATCTTCCACACCATAGGATGCAGCACGCTCGGAGAAGGTAGGTATGCCTTGCTGATTTAATCCGTTGTTAATAAACAGCATATTTTTACGATTGGCGGAATCCGGTTTCATCGTCGCGCACACGTAAATATCCATCCATCCGTCGCTATTGATATCCACCACGGCTACACCTGAATTCCATCTTCCCGGTACATTGATTGATGCCTCGGAAGTGATATCTTCAAAATGAAGCCCGCCTTTATTCAAATAC
>JBGPGZ010000486.1:0-3599 GCA_041484175.1 Cyclobacteriaceae bacterium
GTTTCCTGTTTATTAAGTTCATAAGAATTCAATTTTGAATTTTCCAATTTAGTATTTGTATCCAATATTCAGCCCACCTCTGACCACTAAATCGCTACGATCGGTGCTTGAGTGCGAATAGCCAAGTCCTGCATTAATTGATATGTTAAAATGTTTTAAAGGCTGAAACAAAACACCATTTTGCAGCAAAAAGGCATAATAATTTTCTTTTCTGTTTTCAAAATAAGAATAATAATAAGGCGGGTTCGGTGTGCTGAAATAGGTGTAGGACCCATGATTGAACCTTCCATACTCAAAGGATGGACCAAAGAAAAATTTTGCCGTGCCTTGTCCTGAAGGATAAAAGTAAAAATCAAGTCCGGTGCTGTAGATTTTGCTCCTGCCATAGTATCCCTTGTCGTCATTATAATTTCTATCTGCCAGTCCCAATGAAATCAATCCAAGCGAAAGTGGAATTTTAAAACTAAAGTCACCCGATTTGGAGGTGCGTTCATAGCAAAACGTCAAAGAACCAAAAACCAAATCTGGAATATTTAAAGACATAAAGTTCCTTCCGAAGTCAGTACTAATGGGGTCTTCATTGCGTGATGGGATCATGTTCCCGGATTTTCTTTCTTGAAAGACATCAAACGATCCGTTTTCATATACTATTTTAGCCAACGCATCCTTGCTGATGACATAGGTGGGGCCACTCAGGTTAGCAATGGCCTTGTACTTTACCTGGGCTTCATTTACCTCCAGTATCTTTACGATTTGCTTGGTGCCGTCTTTTCTGAGGAGTGTATCCTGCCCGTGCAAAACATGGGATATCAGCAGAAACAACACAAGGCAGAAGATCGGGGTCGGGCAAAAAAGCCTTTTCATATTGTCTTTTTGATAAAACTAAATATTGGTCGGATCAATGTAAAATTGATTGCCAAGCCAAGCATTGACCGGATTTGTAATATTTCATTTACAGGCCTTCGCCCGTAAATGGTGATACTGTTATTTACGAACTATTGATGAAGGAAGAAAGAAAGTTGCATTTATTGCAAAACTATTATTGCTCAATACGGATTTGTGCAAATCTTTTTTGTGTGTCTTACCCGGCTCAAAAGCATTTTGTGTCTTCCACGCAATTGCTTAAGACCGTTTTAGCAGAATTTTCAGTCACTTCCTGGCAGTATAGATTATTTGAAAATTAGTTAATTTTTTACTCGCGTTCACTTTTATTGACCATTTAGTTTCATTTCGTCACATAGCCGGGATCGGTCCATTGAGCGATGAACAATTTATGGAATTTGGCAACAATTCCTGGTAGCAGGCCTACTCGTACCGCAACGACTTTACAGGATCGGATGTGGCAGCCTTGATGGTTTGCGAGCCGATCGTCAGCAAACCCATTATCGTGATAAGCCCGATCCCACCCAACAGCAGCCACGGCGTTACTTCCACGCGATAGGCATAGCTGCTCAGCGAAAACCGGCTTAAAAAATAGCCGATCGGTGTCCCGATCAGGGCGGCGAGCGCGATCAGCTGCAGGAAGGAGTAACTTAGCAGCAAAACGATGTTTGACACGGAAGCGCCCATCACTTTGCGCACGCCAATTTCCTTAACGCGCACTTGAATGGAATACATCGCCATACCAAGCATACCCAGACAAGCGAGCATAACGGCCAGAAATGCAATGTACCCGGTAACCGTTAGGGCATCCGTAAATCCCGAGTCTACATAGGCCTGATCAATTTCGTCGTCCATCATTTTCCAGTCTATTTTGTGAACTGGGTCCAGGCTCTTCCAGATTGTTTGCAACGCGGTGACCACGGTCTCCTTCTGACCTGGCACCATCCGGGCTGAAACTATTTCAATGCCGTTCTGATGGTGGCGAAGTGCCAATGGACCAATGCGGTAATTAAACGGACGGAAGTGAAAATCTTTCACAACACCGATGACCGCCAATTCAACGGTGTCATCAACGTACAGGGTCTGCCCTATGGCAGATACCGGGTCTTGAAAGCCAAAGCTTAGCAACGCTGTTTGATTGAGGACCACTTCTTTTTCGCGCGCACCGGCCGGGGTGTCTTCGAAGTTCCTTCCTGCGAGAAATTCTACTTCCAGGTCAGTTAAATAATTTTCATCTACGATAAAGTCACGCACTTCAAAAGGCTGGTCCCCGCTGCTTTTTTTGTAGTCGCTGCTTCGGTCCTGCCATGTGCCCAGGCTGTGAGATACACCGCCAACCCGCGTCACACCCGCAATGGCTCTCATTGGCACGGCCAATTTGGAAAACTCCATGCCCTGCAAACGAACATTGATGATGTCCTTCTCATGGATACCGTAATCAGCAGACAGCACAAAGTTCACCTGCCGATAGATTACAAATACAACGATGATGAAAATCAGGGAAAGCGTGAATTGCGCAACCATCAGCATCTTGCGAAACGTGAGTTTGGAATAAACCTTCAGGCTGCCGAAATCCTTTAGCACTTTCACGGGCCGAAAGGCGGAGAGATACGCGGCGGGAAGCAACCCGGCCATAACCCCAACCCCGATGGCAAAAAGGAGGAACAATGCATACGCTAAATAATCTTCCTGCAAATCGACCGCAAATTCTTTTGTAATGTGAAGATTGAGAAAAGCCGGCTTCAAAAATTGCATGAGCAAATACGAAAAGCCCAGCGACAAAACCGAGAATACAACCGCCTCTCCGACAAACTGGAAGAATACCTGCCACCGCTTCGCGCCAACGACCTTGCGAATGCCAATCTCACGCGCCCGGCTAAGCGACTTGGCGATCATCAGGTTGGTGTAATTAAAACAGGCCATGATCATGACAATCCCGGCAAGCGTCGCCAGAAAGATCAGAACGACATCCGGCAGACCGCGCCCCATCTGGTTTGACAACTCCGGGCCAGGCGTAATTTTAGTAAGCGGTTGAAGATAAAATTCATAGCCGCTGTCGCGGGTTTCCAACTTCAGATTGCTGTAATACTTTTTTGATATCGACGTCAGCGCTCTTACGACTTCCTCACGGTCCCTTCCATTCCGTAATTTGAAATACACATAGCCTGTGTAGTAATTATTCCAATCGTCCAGGCAGGGCATGATGGCTCGTTGTTTTTCCAGCAGCGGCAAAATGGCGGAGGATGCCAAGACCTCAAAATCGAAATGCGTTTTGCCAGCTATTTTCTTTAACAATCCTGTAACAACAAAGTCTCCGTAGCCCTTCAGCGTGACGGACTGCCCTACCGGGTCTTGTTCGCCAAAAATTTTCTTCGAGGACTCCTGCGTGAGGACCAGGCCATTGGGCTCTTTCAAGGCCGTCAGCGGGTTCCCTTTTTCCAATGGGAAATTAAAAACATTCAAAAAAGAAGGGTCGACAAAAAGCCCGCTGACCGGCACGTTCACATTTCCATACACGGCGTCGCCATTTAATTGGCGGTTAATGCGCACGACCTGTTCGGCAAAAGCATATTCGTCCTTCAAAACGCGCGCGATGGGCAACGGGGTGGAGGCATAGGGTTCGCGTTGTCCGTCCCTGCGAATAGCCATTGTATTGACCCGGAAAATACGATCCGCATCCGCATGAAAATTATCAAACGTCAGCTGCTCGCGGATGA
>JBGPGZ010000487.1:0-3596 GCA_041484175.1 Cyclobacteriaceae bacterium
ATGCTGCCAATCATACTGCTTGCAACAATCGCTTTTGCACAAAAGGAGCCTGCGGAATTTGGTGATGTTTCGATGGAAGAATTGGAGAGCAAAAATTATAACGATACGGCCGCCGCCATTGTTCTTTTTGACAAAGGCAATACGATAGTGGAGCCGAATTCAACAAGTGGAACTACGTTTAAGAGACACCTGCGGATTAAAATCTTAAAGAAGGCAGCGTTTGATGAATGGGGAAATGTGAAAGTCTTTGGTAGAAAAAACGGTTTGTCCCACGTGAGGGGTGTTTGTTACAATCTGGAAAATGGAGTTGTGCAAAAATCAGAATTGACGGAGAGCTCCATCTTCAAGATCAAGACAACCAAGTATAGAGAAGAAATAAACTTTGCGTTTCCGAATGTTAGGGAAGGTTCTGTTATAGAGCTTACCTATACGGAAACGTATGAAGGACTTTATCTCCTTCCCTGGGAGTTTCAATGCACCATTCCAACCCGTTGGAGCGAGTACACATTGTATTCTCCGGTTGAAGGCTATGTCACACACTTGCGAGGATCTGTTAAGCCCACGAAATACGAATCAAAGTATCAAGGCAAATATCAGTCGTGGGTGATGACGAACATACCGGCTTTTAAGACTGAGCCATCAATGCCAGACAAAGATGTTTACCTCTCCACCATTGAATTTTCCGCACAATTCAATTCATGGCTTGGTATTTACGGTCATCTTATTAATCGCGAAAATTTTACAGGCATAATTCATAAGCATCATTATCTAAAGGCCATTGTAGAAGAGATTACAGCGGGCTTTACCGACCCACGACAAAAAATAATGACTATTTCCAATTACTTGAAAAAGGAAATCAACTGGAATGGTGAGTTCGATTTATATGGAGTTGATCCCAAAGAGGTATTGGAAAAGAGAAGTGGTTCGGTGGCTGACATTAATTTACTCTTTGGTTCTATGATGGAAAAAGCCGGTCTCAAGGTGAATATGGTTTTGCTTAGCACGCGCAATCATGGTTATATCATGCAAGAGTTTCCTTCATTAGACCAATTTAATTATGTCATTTGTGAGGTCACTCTCCCGGATGGCGAACTGCTGGTCGATGCTACCGAAAAATACTTGCCGTTCGATATGCTTCCACAACGATGTTATAATCATAAAGGCTTTCTCATTGCGGCCGATCAGTATGGGTGGATAGGCATTGAACCCATGCAGCGCGAGAAAACCTCCATGGATGCAGACCTTACACTAACGGAAGAAGGAAATTTGAAGGGCAAATTGAATATTATTGAAGCCGGGTATGCTGCTTTCAATTCGAGAAAAATATACTTTCAGGATGCAATAGGAAAATATAAACGAGATTTTGCCGGCAATAATTTGTGGACAATGCAGCGCAATGAAATACAGAACATGAATGATCCCGAAAAGCCCGTCGTTGAAAATTACGACGTAGCAATGGATGGATATGCCACTCGTTCAGCAGACTTGATTTATTTCAATCCCAATATTTTTCTCCGGGAGGAATTGAATCCCTATGTATTGCCGGAAAGACACTATCCTATTGATTTTGAAACGCTCACCGAAAAAGTGGTTGTTTGCAACATAGTTTTACCGGATGGCTACCTTGTTGAAGAATTGCCCGAGAGCAAAGCTTCAATCCTGCCGGAAAATGGGGGGAAATTTACTTTTAATGTGTCACATTCCGGCAATCGGATCATGGTTGTAAGCAAAGTGCAAATTAACAAAACACTTTTCCAACCCGATGAATATCTTAACCTGAAAGAATTTTATGCCCGGCTGGTAGCGAAGAAAGCAGAGAATATTATCCTCAAGAAGAGAAAGCCTTAGTGGCTGTTTGCGGGGTTCTTGTAAGGAGTTAGTTTTTGAATGGGCGCAGCCCTCACGGTTCGGACGAAACACCATTTTTTAATTCAAAATAAAAGCAGCTGCCTTCCCCGGTTGTGCTTTCGGCCCAAATCCTGCCGCCGTTCTTTTCTATAAAATCTTTGCAGAGTTTGAGCCCCAGGCCGGTACCTATTTCTCCTTGCGTACCACGCGTAGTAAAGGTTCCAAGACCAAAAAGTTTATTTAACGCTTCACTGGCCATACCCATGCCGGTGTCGCGCACGCTTACAATCGTACTGGTCTCACGTACTTCGGTACCCAAACTTACCTTGTCACCAGCTTTGCAGAATTTAATGGCATTGGCGATCAGGTTCTGCAAAACCATGCCCACCATGTTTTTGTCTGCCAATAGGAAGGTGCCTTTGGGTACCCTGTCTTCCAATACAATCTTTTTTTCAAGTGAGTTTTCCCCGAAAAGCATGATCTTTTCCTGCGTGATGGATTTCAAATCAAAATGTTCGGGTCTTATCGTTTCGCCCTGGAGTTGGCTCTTTGACCACTGAAGTATGTTGTCCAGAAGTTCCGAAGTGTAGCCGACATTTTTTGACAGCAGCGGCACATATGATTTGAATTCTTCTGCAGTAAGATCACCTTCTTCAGCCAACGTTAAGATGCCTTTCAAACTCGCGATCGGGCCGCGTATGTCATGGGAAATGATTGAAAACATCCGATCCTTTACTTGATTTAGGACGGTGAGTTCGCTTGCCTGTGCCTTCAATTGTTCCTCGGAACGTTTTCGTTCGGTAATGTCCCAAAAGATCAATAACGTCCCGCTGAACACAGTTTCGCGCTCAAAAAGCGGAGTCGTAGTCACTTCAAAAAATCGATCACCGGTACCGCCCTTCAACATGATGTCCATGTTGCTGATTGAACGCTTGCTGATCATCAGGTGAAGTTTGTATTCGACGGGCATGACCTCATCGAGGTGCATCCCCACCACCGAAGAAGAGTAAGGCCTAAGGAATTCTTTCATTGTTTCATTCTGATCGATCACCCGTCCCCGCGCGTCCAAAACTAAAATTCCTTCTCGCACCCTTTCAATTACTTTTTCTCTGGCCAGTGGGATTACATCGAACAACTTATACCTCAATAGACTAAAGCCGATGACAATCGACGTAAGAATAAATGCGAAGGGCGTCAAGTCAATGTGTTTGAAGGGCCTTAGTCCAAATAAATAAATGACATTCACCAGGCAGGGTATGGATGCACCGATGAGAAGTGAGTAATTCTGTCTTTTGTAAACTTCATCTGCTTTCCTGGAATTGCGGAATAGTAAAGACATGCCCCAAACAAGCAGGAAATAAAAATAAACGGTGTGCACGTGATACCACGGTCCAGGTGTAATGGCCAACAAGGGAAAGGGGCCGCTGGTATCCAGGGAGGCATTTGCATAATGGATGTGGTGCCAAGGGTTGGTCCAAACCAGCAAGAGCGCCAAAACAGGGAATGAAAAAATAAGGACTCGGTTTCTAAGCGTCAGCCAGGCCTCTTTTCCAATGAACTTGAAAATAAAAATGATCCAGGTGGCGGGAATCAAAGATATACCGACATATTCAAGATCGATCCAAAAGAGCATTTGACGAAGGGTGTCGCTGGACAACTCGAAAGCGTAACAGATGGCCCAGATTGAGCTGCAAAATTCCATGAAAGCAAACCACTTGACAGCATTGGTGTTCCTTTGAAAAATAACA
>JBGPGZ010000488.1:0-3577 GCA_041484175.1 Cyclobacteriaceae bacterium
AAAGGATTTACAGGATTGACCAATGACCAATTCACTGGCCTACCGAATACCGACCTACCGACTCACCTCAACCGCCCAACCCAAACGGAACAAGTGGCAGTGTGAAAAGTTTTTTACCAGTGGCGTTGGCAATCGCGTTGCGGATGGCGGGGGCTATGCCGAGGATCGGGGTCTCCCCTGCCCCCACGGACGGAATATCTTTGCGGTCGATCATAACTACTTCGAGTTGCGGCATATCGCCAAAACGCGGTACGCGGTATTGCGAGAAAAACGGATTGAGGATATTCCCCTCTTTAAAATCAATCTGCTCAAACAAAGCACCACCCATGCCCTGAATAACGGACCCCTGGATCTGATTCTCCAGGTGATTGGGATTGATGATGGCCCCGCATTCAAAGGATACTACCACGCGAACCACCTTCACTTCTCCTTCGGTCACAGCAACTTCCGCGCAAGTCGCTACATAACTTCCTTTTTCATCCCCGCAGGCGAGCCCCACTCCGCGACCGGCAGGCGGCTTGGTTGCATTCCATCCAAACTTCTTTGCTGCAGCTTCCAGGACATCCTTCATGCGTTTCTCGCTCAGGTTTTTCAACCGGAAGGCGAGCGGATCCATCTTTAGCTCTTCCGCCAGGTCATTCATCACCGACTCGCGCGCAAAGACATTGGCAGTGGCGGCAAGCCCGCGATAAGACCCTTGTCGTAAGGGCGATTCGGATGGATGAAATTGTATTTTCTTATTGGCAACAACATAGGGGGTTTCGATTCCCGACCCGCCCGAATTATAATTGTGAAACTCCCAGGATGAAAGAACACCATCTTTGCCGACACCTGCTTTTACATCAATAACCCCGGCTGGCCGGAAGTATGCCCACGTGAACTCTTCTTCTCGTGTCCAGGCGACGTGTACGGGAGTCTTTGTTTCCTTTGCCAGCCTTGCGGCCTCGATGCCCGCTTCACCGGTATGTTTTCCACCATAGCCTGATCCCGTGTCCGGCTGGATCACGCGGATATTTTCTTTCGGTATGCTAAAGACCTTTGACAACTCCTCCTGAACGCCAAAGGGTCGTTGTGTTCCGGTCCAGACTGTCAGTTTATTTCCGGTCCATTGTGCCAGCCCCACACGCGGTTCAAGAGGCGCATGTGCGATGTAATCGATTAGAAAAGTCTGCTCGCGCTTTACATCCGCTTTTGTGAAAGCGCCCGGTGCGTCGCCCGATGAATCGTCTTTCGGTTGTCCGGCATTCTTCGCTGGATTCTTTTTCAGGTATTCAAACAATTCGCTCCGCGATGGCTGTGGCGTTGTTTTCCACTCTGCCTTGATCGACTTCAGCGCGCGAAAGGCGGTGTTGATATTCTGCGCGGCCACACCGACGAAGTTTCCATCCTGGACCACGGTTACACCGGCCATGGCCTTGGCAGCGGTGGTATCTGCGGATACAAGTGTGGCGCCATAGGAAGGCGGCCGGAGAATTTTTCCGTGCAGCATGTCAGGCAACTTCATGTCCGACACGTATTTGTGCTGGCCTGTTACAAATGATCTTCCATTGACTTTGGAAACGGACGTGCCTGCGATTTTCCATTGGTCCGGCGCTGCAACGGATACGTTTTCGTTAACCGGCTTTAGAAATTCCTTTCCCTTGGTTAGCGGACCGATGGGGAGTGATTGTTTTGTGGCAGGGTTTTTCACTTCCCCCTGCTCTATGAACAAAGGTCCCCGGTCGGTTTTCCATTCTTCCGCCGCCATATCGATCAGCAATTCGCGCGCGGTCGCCGCAGCCTTTCGCAGTTGAGGTCCCATGAATGGGGTCGTTCTGCTGCCAAAGGTGCCCATGTCATACGGCGTGAGGTCGGTGTCACCCATCACCATATTGATCTGATCGACCTTGACATGCAATTCTTCGGCTACAATCTGCGCAAGCGAAGTGCGGATGTTTTGTCCGACTTCAGCTTTGCCGGTATAAATGGTTACGGTTCCATTTTCACCTATATGAATCCAGGCGGCAAGTTGGCCGTCCGGTGCTGCGGAATCTTCCGCAAACCCTGAGGCCAGGCTGTTGGCAGTGGTGACAACGACAGCCAGTCCGCTTCCAAGAGCCTGAAAAAAAGTCCGCCTGTTTATGCTGAACTGGTACGCGGGCTCTTCCTGAAGCTCATATTGTTCGGGGGCTACGGAATCAACTTTTTCTTTCTTGTTCATAATCATCTTCAAACATTTCCTACGTTCTGAATTGCCTTGACCATCCGGGTATAGGTCCCACACCGGCATATATTGCCCTGCATGGACCTGATGATTTCCATTTCAGTGGGCTTTGGGTTTTTGTCAAGCAGCGCAACAGCAGACATGATCATGCCGGATGCACAATAGGAACACTGAAAGACATCCACCTGGAGGCACGACTTTTGGACGGGATGCAACTCCCCTTTTTTCTCAAGGCCTTCAATCGTCGTAATCGCTTTTCCGACCACACTGCCCGCATGGGTAATGCATGACCTTACGGCAACCCCGTTGATGATTACGGTACAGGCGCCACATGCCCCCTCTCCACAGCCATATTTGCTGCCGGTCAGGTCAAAATAGTCACGCAACACGTGAAGCAAGGTGTCGTTCTCCGGTGCGTCCACCTTGTATATTTTGTCATTCACCATCAACTCAAGAAGCATAGCAAGAATGGTTATTGATTGTTAACGAACTAATTTATAAAATATAATTTCCATTCGCAAGGTGTCCCCGGCAGGGCGCCTTTTTCGCACAAAGTATCTGGATTCGCAAGGCAAGTGTTTTTATGGTAAACGTGAATTTGGGGCCACGGATGACACGGATTAGCACGGATGGTCAACTTCAATCTCTGCCTTATCTGCGGTTACCCCCAACCCCAGTCCGGCTGTGTCATCCGGGGGCTAGGATGAGGAGGTATCAATGGCAAGTTTACAATACCTAAGTATCTTATGTATTAGGCAGCTCCCGGACTCACCGGTAATAAATTACCGTGCAATCCGGATTATTCTCTTTGAATTCGGCGATGTGCCTGGCGGAGATGCTTGTATTGTAGCATTTCACCGTTTTGAGCGAGTGATGAGAGACCGGGTCAAGGCTGCGAACATTCGTATTCGAGCAATCGAGGTATTCAAGCGCTTGCAGTGCTTCCAAAGGTCGCAGGTTTTTGACGGGTGTGCCTGAGCAATTGAGCTTTTTGAGATTTTGCAGGCTGGCAAAAGTCTTCAAATCCTCGACCGGTGTATTAGAAATATCAACGTCCTCCAGGTCTGCCAACTGACTGATCGTCTCAAGTCCCTTGATGGGGCTATGCGTTGCGTGCAATGACCTTAGCCCCTGCAGCCTTAAAAGTGGTGAGAGATCCGTAACGGCAGTTCCGGAAAAATCCAATTCTCTTAATCGAACAAATATTTTCAACGGAGACAAATCGTTGACGTCAGCGTCCTTAAAATGCAATTCATCCATTTAAACAAGGTGATGAAGGCTTTCCCTTCTCGAATTGGCGTCCTTAGAAATTTGAATTTTAAACACTCCCTTCCAGTTCTCCGAAAGTCCGCTCCACCAGGTTTCCAATTCGCT
>JBGPGZ010000489.1:0-3542 GCA_041484175.1 Cyclobacteriaceae bacterium
GATCATCGAGTGGTCATCGATTTTCAATTCGACAACAATGTAAAAAAACATGCCGAAACAATAAAGAATCAACTTACAAGTTTGCCCGGCGTGACGGAGGCCAGTATTTCGTCATGCATTCCGGGCCGGTCGAATCATAAATTTGACACGGAGATCGAGAATGCAGACCACATAAATCAAGCCTCTCGCATGGACGCTTACTTTGTGGATCATGATTTTCTTCACCAGTATGAGATTGAGATTATCGCAGGCCGTCCATTTTCAAATCAGATCGCGACAGACTCTACCCAAGCAATGATTGTCAATGAAGCCACCATTAAATCGCTGGGGTATCAGAGTGCTGAAGATGCACTAGGAAGGAAGTTCGCGCAGTGGGGAAGAACAGGTTTCATCATTGGCGTGGTACGCGATTTTCATTTTCGGTCGTTTCGTGAAGAAGTTCAGCCGTTGACATTTCAGATGGGAGATCTGCCAACCTTTCTTTCATTAACTGTCCCGGATGAAAATCTTGCGCCGATCATTGTTAACATCGAAAGAAAATGGAATCAGGTAGCCGGTGGAATACCAATGGCCTACTTTTTTGCGGACGATGCTTATGATGCTCAATATGTGTCAGAGGCAAGATTCGGAATGTTATTTCTAAGCTTTGCCGCTTTAGCAATTGTGTTATCGTGCCTAGGTCTCGTTGGATTGTCAGCATTCAGCACTGCACACCGTACCAAAGAAATTGGAATTCGTAAAGTGCTTGGATCATCCGTACCTGAAATTCTTGGACTATTATCCAAAGATTTTATTGTGTTAATTATAGTCGCAGTGGTCATCGCCATTCCTGTTTCTTGGTTTTCGATGAATAGATGGCTGGAAGGTTTTGCTTATCGGATCAACATTTCCTGGTGGCTTTTTGCCGTGGCAGGAATCACAGTGGTATTGGTAGCATTTGCGAGCATTAGCTATCAAACACTGAAAGCAGCCAATGCCAATCCGGTAAACAGCTTAAAAAGTGAGTAGGCGCTCTTTTCTATCAATTTTAAATCTGATAAGTCGTTGCAGCCCAAATAGCAAAGGCTGCCCTTACAACCCGGTTGACACTCTGAAGAACGAATAGCTTAAGAAAGTCAGAACTTACCCTGGGTCCGAGACCCTTCGGCATACACTGTTGAAGGGTTTTTTGTTATCACAAACCTTCCGCAACTTGCTGAGGGGTGGTTTAACGGCGAGGAATGAGTGTGCGCATTCATTTCTTGAATGAGTCAACCTTTGAAAGAAAATAACCCCTGATCATACTTTTGTTTCTATAATTTGTTATTTTTAACAGTAAATAGAAATATAAGTGAGATTTCTTGATTTTAGGGACCATTTCGAGGCATTCAGGGTTTTTTCCGTTCAGGACATCCTCAAGTGGGACCCTGCCTTTGACACGCGCCGACTTGTGGAATGGCAGAAGAAAAATTACGTAAAGAGGATCGTCAACCGATGGTACATGTTTGTTGACACCGACTTGGATGAGAACTTTCTTTACCTCGCAGCTAACCGGATTTACTCGCCCTCTTATGTTTCCTTTGAATCTGCCCTGGCTTACTACCGGCTTATCCCGGAAGGGGTGTACACGATAACTTCGGCGACAACTCTGAAGACCCATCAGTTCACGACTTCCCTGGGAGCCTTCACCTACCGACATCTGAAGCCTGAGCTGATGTTTGGATACCGGTTGGTTGAAGCAGCCGGACAGCGTTTTAAGATGGCAGAACCGGAGAAGCTGCTCCTTGATTATATGTATCTCAATACGGAGCTCCAATCCGCTAATGATTTTGAATCACTCCGGATAAATCAAGCTGAACTCCGGACATTGCTCAACGAGTCCAGGCTAATTGAATACCTCGCCCTGTTCGAAAATAAGGCGCTTGAAAAAAGAGTCAACACTTTCAGAAATACTTTTCAGTATGCTGAGCGTTGACGAACTCCTTCCGCAATATCCTGAAAATCAACGGACCTTCCGTGCATTCATCTTGCGCGAATATTTGCAATACAAGATCCTTCAGATAGTATTTGCTCAACCAGAATACGCAAGTCAACTATGCTTTCTTGGGGGTACTTGCCTGCGAATAGTGCATGGCAATAACCGGTTCTCAGAAGATATTGATTTCGATAATTTCGGGCTCAGCGAAAAAAATTTCCAGTCTATTTCAGAACAGATCAAAAAAGAGTTGGAACGGGAAGGATATGAAGTTGAAATGAAAACAGTCTATAAGGGCGCGTTTCATTGTTACGTCCGTTTTCCCGGACTGTTGTTTAAGGAGGGGCTGGCCGGGCACCAGGAACAAAAGATCCTGATCCAACTTGACACCGAACCTCAGCATTTTGACTTTCAACCGGAAAAACACATTCTCAACAAATTTGATGTATTCACAGAGATACCGGTAACACCTCTTAATCTGCTCCTTGCTCAAAAGTTCTATACGATCGTCAACAGGAAAAGATCAAAAGGGAGAGACTTCTTTGATGTAATCTTTTTGTTATCCAAAAACATTAAGCCTAACTACGATTATCTCCGGATGAAGCTAGGCATTGGAGACTCAAAAGGCCTGAAGTCCAAGATACTGAATGTTTGTTCAAAACTGGTTATGAAAGCGATGGCCGACGATGTTGCACCGTTCCTATTCAACGCTGCCGACGCAAAGAAGGTAGAGTTGTTTGAAAAGTATTTGAAGCAGGTTGAATTGTAACCGCGAAGATAACGCTTTATTGACCGCTACTCCGTTTCCATCGTTTCCACATTTTGTTAAATTAGAGGCCATGGCAGCCAACCAAACCATCCCCACAAAAGAGAGCGTCGACCAGTTCCTGGATAAGGTTGACGACGAATCAAAGCGCGATGACTGTTTTGAACTTTCGGCGCTGATCAGCCAACAGACCGGTTTTAAGCCCGTTATGTGGGGACCGGCCATCGTTGGCTTCGGGTCGTACCATTACCAATACGATAGTGGCCGCGAAGGCGATGCGCCGCTCGTCGCTTTTTCGCCGAGGAAGGCCGCTATTGTGCTGTACCTATCGATGGAACCCGACAAGAAAGCCACATTCCTGAAGAAATTAGGGAAACACAAACTCGGTGGCGGGTGTATTTACGTCAAGAAATTGGAAGACATCGATGCGGTGATCCTTCATAAGATGATCGACGTGTCCGTGAAGTACCTGAAAAAGAAATACCCAGAAAATAAACGATAGTAGGAAAAATCTGCATTAGCCCTGAATGGGCGTAATCATGGTTTATACTTCCATAATGTGATTGTAACAACAGAAGGATATTTTTCCTTTGCTGATGAAGACTTCATCACATGGTCAAGTTTCAATGGATTATATCCGGAGGAAGTATTCCCTGTACTTCGTTTCGTAGAACTGGTCGGCCTTCTAATCTTTAGGCTCCCACAATTGAATTTTATTTCCTTCAATGTCTAGAATATGAACGAATTTTCCATAATCATATGTTTCAATTTTGTCTACGATAGTTACGTTTTCCTTTCTTAATTCTTCAACCAATGCTTCTA